>DATDKQ010000210.1:0-5571 GCA_036519915.1 Solirubrobacterales bacterium
CGTGCTCGCCCCCGCACGCTCAGCGACTTCTCGCTGCGTCGCGCCGGCACGCCTGCGGGCGGCGAGTACCACAGGACCGGCGTAGTCGAGCAGGCGACCGGCCATGGGTCCAGCTTACGCCGCCTTACATGGGGTGTAAATCGGGCCGCTACCGTCGTTCCGGGCAGGGAAACCTGAGGGAGAAGGAGATACGCATGAAGCAAGCAATGCCTATGAGGTCCCAACGAAAGCTGCTGCTTTTGGTAGCGGTCGTGGTCGGGATGATCGCGCCGTCCGCAGCGAACGCCGCACCCCCAGCCCCGCCGCCCACCGCCACCCAGCTGCTGACCGGCCTTGAGGGTGGCTCGGGCAGCACCGTGGGCCCCGGTGGCGCGCTCTACGTCACCGAAAGCGCCGCCGGCAGAATCTCCCGCGTCGATCCGAGGACCGGCGAGATCACGACCTTCGCCAGTGGTCTGCCGGGGTCGATCATCGGCATCGGCGGCACGACCGACGTGGCGTTCATCGGCGGCACCGCCTACGCGCTGGTCACCGTTGTCGGCCCCGACGTCGGTGGCAGTGACGTTGTCGGCATCTACCGAATCGACGGCCCCGACAGCTTCACCGTAGTCGCCGACATCGGCGCGTTCGCCTTGAGCAATCCGCCGGGATTCCCGATTGATATCCCAACCGGAGTCCAGTACGCGCTGCAGACCTACCGTGGCGGATTCCTGGTCACCGACGGCCATCACAACCGGGTGTACCGGGTCACGCGCGACGGCCAGGTCAGCCGGCTGATCGCGTTCGGCAACATCGTCCCGACCGGGCTGGAGACGAGGGGCAACACGGTCTACATGGCCGAAGCCGGGCCGGTCCCCCACGACCCCGCCAACGGCAAGGTGGTGGCGTTCAAGTCGAAGTCACCCACCGCCACCGAGGTCGCCTCGGGTGCCCCACTATTGGTCGACGTTGAGTTTGGCCGCGGTCGCGATCTCTTTGCCCTCTCGCAGGGCAGCTTCGGCGGCGGTCCTGCGGGTTCTCCGGCGGCGCCAAACACCGGCAGCCTCGTGAAGGCGAGCGGGGACGGCACGTTCAGCACCGTCGTCGACGGCTTGGACCGGCCGACCTCCGTCGAGTTCATCAGGAACACCGCGTACGTCGTCACGCTCACCGGGGAGATCTGGAAGGTTAAGAATCCCTCCGGTCGGCCCCACGGCGCGTAGCGATAAGACATCGAGGCAGCGAAGCCGCCACCCCGGACGCCGTGAGAACGGCGTCCGGGGACGGCTCCGCCCGGGGCGAAGGGCGGAAGCTCAGAGGGGCGGCTTGGGTAGGCCGGAACTGCTGCTTTGGACGAAAAGCAGCACCCGTCCGAGAGATACTGCGTGGGCGATGTCGGAGGAGAACGTGGACCTGGTGCGTCGGGTTTTCGATGCGTTCGACCGCGGCGACCAAGAGGAAGCGCTCTCGTACGCCGACCCGGAGGCCGAGCTTCACTCGGCGGTCATCGGGGGTGCCGAGGGGAAGGTCTACCGAGGGCATCAGGACCTTCGCAGGTGGTACGCGGAGACATTCGAGAGCTTCGAGGAGCTCAGATTCGAGTGGAGCGAGTTTCGGGATCTCGGCAACCGCGTGCTCGCCTTTGGGCGAATCAAGCTACGCGGGCGCGAGAGTGGAGTGGAGCTCGACTCCGCGACGGGCTGGATCGCCACCGTGCGCCACGGAAAGATGCTCAAGGCCGAGGGCTTCCTGAGCAAAGCCGAGGCTCTCGAAGCCGCAGGGCTGCGGGAATAGGCGATGTCTGAGGAGAACGTGGAAACCCTCAAGCGTGGGTTCGAGGCGGTCAGCCGCCTGGATGCCGAAGCGATGCTGGAGATGGCGGACGCGAGCATTGAGTTCCGACCGCGCTTTCAGGTGATGCTGGGTGGGGAAGCGGCGGTGTACTGGGGGCACGACGGCGTCCGTGAGGCATTCCGAGACTTGTACGGGGCTCTCGACTGGATCAAGCCCGAGATCTTCGAGGTTCGGGATCTGGGGGACCGAACCGTCGCACTCGGCCGCTTGCGCATCAAGGGCAAGGGAAGTGGCGCTGAGGCCGAGTCGGCCGCCGGCTGGGTAGTAGACCTCAAGAACGGCAAGGCGGTTCGCGTTCTCGAGTTCCTCGACCCCGCCGAGGCCCTCGAAGCCGCCGGCCTGTCGGAGTAGGGCGCTCACCACATCACGGCCCGCGCCGTCGCCCAACCCGCGGTTTTCTGAACGAGCACTTCTGCGGTGGCACCCTCCCCTTCCCCTCACTCGATGGTGAAGCTGTTGACCATGACCGACCTCAGTCATCGCAAGTAGCCTGGGCCGATGTACAAGGGGTATCCGCAGCCTTTCCGAACGTGGCTGCTGATCTTGACCGCGTTGATCTTCGGGGTGATCATCGTCCAGTTCGTCGCCTCAGTTAGCTGGCTTTTCGTCGTTGTACTCGCGCTCATCGCGATCCAGTTCGCGCTGGCGCGGTACGCCCGTAGACAGTCGTAGTCGTGCTCCAGACCTCACGCGATCTCGAAGCTGACGATCCGGAGCGGCTTCGCTGACTCCACGCGGGAAACTGAGCGGGTGATGTCGGAGGCCCTGATAGCTCAGGCGATTGACTAGCCGGCGCGCGCCCTGTGAGCTCGGCCGTTGGACTTCCCGTAACGCCCGCTCGTTCTTCTCGGCTATCGATCAGATTTGCCCTTGCGCAAGTCGGCCGAGCCCTAGTACCGTCGAACGTGACAGCTGATGACCCGTCATTGACATTTGGATGACGCTCTACAGCTGAGGCGTAGAGCCGTCATTGAAATGTCCCGGCTCCGGGTCACCGGCCGTACCTGAGCGCCTAGCACTACTGGATGGAGCTCCCAGACTCCGCCCGCGATGGGCGCTGAGATTCACCTGTGGCGGGGTCAGCGACGGCGACCAGCTGTGGTCGAGGTCGACCGCTCGCAACTCGAGCTAGGAGTCGCGCCAGGAGCACGGGCGGACCTTTTGTCCGGTGTGCGGGCTGGCAGTGGCTTGACATATTCCGATATAGGTATATATTGCTCCGATGGCAAGGGCAGCGACGACAGCAGATGCGTTCAACGCGGTGGCTGAGCCCCGGCGGCGTCAGATCCTCGACGCCCTCGCCGGCGGCGAGCTGCCCGTGAACCGCATCGTCGCGGTCCTCGGCCTCGGCCAGCCCCAGGTCTCGAAGCACCTGCGGGTGCTTCGTGAGGTGGGTGCGGTCGAGGTCAGAAGCGAAGGAAGGCAGCGCCTCTACCGCCTCAACGGCGAGGCGCTCAAGCCGATCCACGACTGGGTGAAGGAGTACGAGCGCACCTGGACGGAGCGACTTGAGCGGATGGACGAGGTGCTGGAAGAACTCAAGTCAAAGGAGCAAGGAGATGGAAGCGATGACTCACAGCGGTAAGGCAGAGGTCACCCTCCCCGCTGACGACCAGATCAAGGTGGTCAGGGAGTTCGACGCCCCGGCGAACCTCGTCTACAGGGCGGTCACGGAGCCCGAGCTCGTGGAGCGCTGGTGGGGTGCGCAGCGAGGCGCGATGACGGTCGCCGAGATCGACCTGCGGGTCGGCGGCAAGTGGCGCTACGTCATGGACGCCAGCAACGGCCAGGAGGTCGGGTTCCACGGCGAGTTCCGCGAGATCGTCCCGAACGAGCGGATCGTCCAGACCGAGGCCTACGAGGGGATCCCCAACCCCGACGAGAGCGCCAACGTCAACACCATGACCCTCGTCGAGGCCGACGGCCGCACGACAATGGAGGTGCTCATCCAGTGCGTCAACAAGGAGAGCCGGGACATGCAGATCGCCTCCGGGATGGAGGAAGGGATGCAGGAGTCCTACGACGACCTCGAGGACGTCGCCAAGTCCCTCGCGTAGGGGCTCGCCTATTCGCTGCGATCCGGGCCGCCGGGATCAGCCCCGGCGGGCCCGGGCGCGGCGCTCCAGCGCCGCGAGGGTCACGTGCCTTTTTGTTGTCGCTCGCCGCTCTCTCGGCGCTCTCCCGGATGCCCGACCGACGGCGGGCGGCCATCCGGGCTTTCCGGAACGCCGCCCCCGTCCGACGCCAGCTAGGCCTCCCGGACGAACTCGTAGGTGAGGAAGACGAGGCCGTCACCAATGGCCTTGGTATCGACGAGGCGCATGGGCTTCTTCTCGCTGGTCTCGCCGAAGAGGCGCTCACCCGCCCCGAGCACGACTGGGAAGACGACCAGCCGCAGCTCGTCGACCAGGTCATGCTCGATTAGCGTTCGCCCGAGCTGATAGCTGGCAGGGACGACGATTTCTCCGTCTAGCCCCTGCTTCAGCTTCGAGACCTCCTCCACCACATCACCCTTGAGGACTGTCGAGTTGTTCCAGTCGGGATCTACGAGAGTGGATGACACGACGTACTTGGGCATGCTGTTCAACCTGTCCGCAAGCTCGCCATTCCGGGGTCGCCACCGCACCCCGAAAAACTCGTAGCTTCGCCGACCCAACAGCCATGCCTCGGCCGCTAGCGCCTCCGCGAGCGCGACCTTGTTCCACTCTTCGAGGTCCTTTCCCCCAAACTGGACGAACCAGCCGCCGAGCCTGAAGTCCTCCTCACCGTCCGGGTCCTGGACGACTCCATCGAGCGAGACGTTCTGCGGGCCACTGATCACGATCTTTCCCATTCCGGTTCTCCTTTCCGTCTCCGTGTTGTCCTTCTGCTTGACGAAACACCCGAGGCGACGGGAACTCAGCGATGAATTTGTGGCGCGAATGGTGTTGCGATCCGCGTCGGTGGCCGCGAGACGAAGAGGGCGTGCGAGGATCCCGCGGTGACCGAGAGCACGCTCCGTCTCGCTCGTCTGGGGGACGACGACGCGTTCCGCGCGCTGACCGACCCCTACCGCCGCGAGCTGCACGTCCACTGCTACCGGATCCTGGGTTCGGTTCAGGACGCGGAGGACATCGTCCAGGAGACCCTGCTGGCGGCGTGGCGCGGACTTGAGCAATACGAGGAGCGCGACTCGCTGCGCGCCTGGCTATACCGCATCGCGACCAACCGCTGCCTGAACGCGCTCCGCGACAGCCGGCGGCGCGCCCGCGAGGCCGCGGTGCTCCCGTTCGAGGTCCCCGAGCCCACTCGCCGAGGGGAGCCGCTGTGGCTCGAGCCGTACCCCGACGCGCTGCTCGAGGGGCTCGCGGAGACCGCGCCCGGGCCGGAGGCGCGCTACGAGACGAAGGAGGCCGTGACCCTTGCGTTCGTCGCCGCCCTGCAGCACCTCCCACCCCGGCAGCGGGCGGTCCTCGTGCTGCGCGACGTGCTCGGCTTCCGCGCGGCAGAGGTGGCGGAGATGCTGGAAAGCAGCGAGGTCTCGGTCAACAGCACTCTGCAACGCGCGCGAGCGGCACTCGAGACCCGCCTTCCCGCCGACCGCGAACGCCCGCCACTACCGCGCTCGCCACGCGTGCGCAAACTCGCCGCGCGCTTCGCCGACGCGGTCGAGAACGGTGACGTCGACGGGATGGTCTCGCTGCTCACCGACGATGCCCTGCTCACGATGCCGCCCCTGCCGCTCGAGTACCAGGGACA
>DATDKQ010000211.1:0-3338 GCA_036519915.1 Solirubrobacterales bacterium
GAGGCGAGCGCCGGACTTCTTTTCCGGCTGATCCAGCACCCGGTCTGGCTGGGCGGAATCGCAGCATACGGAATCGCTTTCGGCCTGCAGGCGGCCGCGCTCGGCGACGGCCGGTTGGTCGTGGTGCAGCCAATCCTCGCGACGACGATCGTGTTCGCGCTGCCGCTCGGCGTCTGGCTCTCGGCGCAGCGGGTCACGCGGCGAGACGTCATCGCCGCCTTCGTGGTCACCGCGGGCCTCGCCCTCTTCCTGGTGTTGGCCGATCCCTCCGGTGGGCGCGAGGACGCGCCGCTCGGCGAGTGGATCGTCGCCGGGGCGGTGGTGATCGGCGTCGCCGCCGGGCTGACCGTCGCGGGGCTGGCCCGGGCGGGGGCGCTGCGGGCCGCTTTTCTCGGCACGGCGTCCGGCCTGCTCTTCGGGCTGGTCTCGGCCCTGACCAAGGGCGCCGTCGAGGTCCTCCAGGACGACGGCGCCGGCGTGCTCGCCAACTGGCACCTCTGTGTCCTGATCGTCGTCGGGTTCGCCGGGATGACCATCACCCAGCTCTCCCTGGGGACCGGGATCCTGCCGCCGGCGGTCGCCACCAGCTCGATCTTCAACCCGGCGGTGAGCGTGGTCCTCGGCCTCACCCTGTTCGAGGAGCGCGTCCATCACTCGAGCGCCGGCCGGATCGGAGCCGTGCTCGCTCTGCTTGCGATGTTCGCCGGGATCGCCGCGCTCGCGTTGAGCAAGCGCGAATAGCGCGGTAATCGCCGTTCTTGCGATCCTTGCTTTGTGCGTCTCCTTGAACGCTGCGACCTGACCGGCTCATGAGCCAGAACGGGCGCCAACGCGTGGTGGTGATCGGTGGCGGCTTCGGCGGCCTGCAGGCGGTACATCACCTCCGCCGGGCAAACGTCGAGGTGACGCTCATCGACCGCCGCAACTTCCACCTCTTCCAGCCCCTGAGCTATCAGGTGGCGACGGGGGCGCTGTCCGCAACCGAGATCTGCTTCCCGCTCCGGTGGATCTTCAGGCGCCATAGGAACGTCCGGGTGCTGCTGGGAACCGTGACCGACTTCGACCTGGACGGACGCTCGGTGCGCCTCGAGCCCGGAGCCGGCGACGAAGGACCGCTCACGATCCCGTACGACTCCCTGATCGTCGCCGGCGGCTCGCACTACGCGTACTTTGGTCACGACGAGTGGCAGGAGATCGCCCGCGAGGTCAAGTCGCTGGAGAGCGCCTTGGCGGTGCGCGCGCAGATCCTGAGCGCCTTCGAGGCCGCCGAGCTGGAGACGGACGAGGAACGGCGACGCGCATGGCTCACCTTCGTTGTGGTCGGCGGCGGGCCCACCGGTGTCGAGATGGCCGGGCAGATCGGGGAGCTCGCCCGCGACACGCTGCGGCGGGAGTTCCGCTCCGTGGATCCGGCCGAGGGAAAGGTGCTGCTGGTCGAGACGGTCGACCGGCTGCTGGCCAGCTTCCCACCGAAGCTCTCGGCCAAGGCCGCTCGGTCGCTCGAACACCTGGGGGTCACGCCGCTCCTTGGCCACACGGTCGTGGACATCGACAGGCACGGAGTCACGATCGAGGATCCCGACCATCGCCAGGAGCGCGTCCCCTCGCGCACCGTGATCTGGGCCGCCGGTGTGACGGCCTCCGCGACGGCCCGCCAGCTGGGCGAGGCCACAGGAGCTGAGGTCGACCGAGCTGGGCGCGTCTCGGTTGCGCCCGACCTCACGCTTCCCGGGCATCCCGAGGTTTTCGCCCTCGGCGACATGGTTCGGGTGGTCGGCGAGGACGGCGAGCCGCAGCAGCTGTTGGGGGTTGCGCCGGTTGCCATGCAGCAGGGGCGCTACGCGGCCCAGGTGGTGAAGACGCGCCTGCGCGGCGAGGAGCCGAAGCCCTTCCGATACCGCGACAAGGGAAACGTCGCGACCATTGGCCGCGCTCGCGCCGTGGCCGACATCAAGGGACTCAGGGTGAGCGGCTTCCCCGCCTGGATCCTCTGGCTCCTGATCCACATCTTCTACCTGATCGGCTTCCAGAATCGGCTCCTCGTGCTGATTCGCTGGTCATTCAGCTTCTTCACCCGCGGGCGAGGCGGCCGCGTGATCGAGGAATTCGACCAGGACCGGGTAGGGTCGCCCTCATGGGAGCCGATCGGAAGGAGCTCGCCCGAGAGCTCTACGAGGCCTTCTCCACGGGAGACCGCGACTTCTTCGAGAGGCACCTCGCCCCCGAGCTGACCTTCTCGAGCCCGACGGACCCCAAGCTCGATCGCGCCGGTTTCTTCGAGCGCTGCTGGCCCGGGGCGGGGCAGAGCCAGGGCATCGACATCATCCGCCTGATCGAGTCCGGGGATGAGGTGGTCGTTACCTACGATCTGAAGCGCCCGGACGGCAGCGGCGGCCGCA
This sequence comes from Solirubrobacterales bacterium, assembly GCA_036519915.1. Classification (GTDB taxonomy): domain Bacteria; phylum Actinomycetota; class Thermoleophilia; order Solirubrobacterales; family 70-9; genus DASUPK01. The sequence goes on from DATDKQ010000211.1 coordinate 2,400, forward strand.
ACACCGAGGTCCTCGCCTTCGACGGCGATCGGGTGAAGCGGATCGAGGTCTACTTCGGCTGGGACCTCTAGGGCCGGGCGGCTAACTTTCCGCCTGTCGCAGGAAGACAGAGCGTGATCTACCGCAGCCCGGAACCCGACATCGAGATCCCGGACGTAACGCTGACCGAGCACGTGCTCGGCGGCGCGGCGGCGCGTGGCGACCATCCGGCCTTCATCGAGGGCGCGGGCGGTCCGGTGACCACCTACGCGGAGCTCGCGCAGCAGGTGGATGCCGTGGCCGCCCTGCTGCAGTCCAAGGGCATCGGCAAGGGGGACGTGGTCGGACTGGTCGGGCCGAACACCCCCGGGTGGGGGATCGCCTACAACGCGATTCTCCGCGCCGGCGCCGTGGTGACGCCGATGTACGCGCTGCTCACGCCGGGGGAGATCGAGCGTCAGATGGCGAACTCCGAGGCCAAGCTGCTGATCGACGATCCACCGGGATTCGTCGCCGAGGCCGAGCCGGGCAGCACGCCCGAGGCGGCGGAGGTGGAGCCCGAGGACCTCGCCGTGCTGCCGTACTCAAGCGGCACGACGGGCCTGATGAAGGGCGTGATGCTGACCCATCGCAACCTGGTGGCGAACATCGAGCAGGCCTGGAACTCGATGCCACTGAACGACGAGGACGTCCTGGTAGGGCTGATGCCGTTCTTCCACATCTACGGCCAGACGGTCGTGCTCAACATGGGTCTCGCGAAGGGCTCGACGATCGTTACGATGCCGCGCTTCGACCTCGATGAGCTGCTCGAGATCGTCGAGAGGCACGGCGTCACCTGGCTGCACATCGCCCCTCCGATCGTGCTTGCGTTCGCCACCGCGCCGCAGATCGAGGAGCGCGACACCTCGCAACTGAAGATGGTGATCTCGGGGGCCGCCCCCCTCGATGCCGACCTCGCCC
>DATDKQ010000212.1:0-3778 GCA_036519915.1 Solirubrobacterales bacterium
CCCCGACCAGCTGGTAGTCGCGCCCGGCGGCCACCGTGGATCCGGCGGCCTGCTCGGTCTCGCCGAGGGCGATCACGTACTCGGGCAGCGGCAGCCTCAGAACCAGGGCACGGAGGCGCCGGATCGCGGCGTCATATTCCCCGCGCGCAGCCTCGACCCGGGCCAGGCCCGCCGTCGCCGCAGGGAACCCCGGGTCCGTCTCGAGCGCCGTCCGGTAGGCGCCCTCCGCCCCGGCGTAGTCGCCGCTGTCGAAGTGGAGCTTCCCGACCAGCGCCTGGACGTAGCTGACGTTCTCGGCGGTGCCACCGCCGGCGGAGACCGCGAGGCGCATCGCCCCGAGCGCCCCGGGCAGATCGCCGTGCAGCTCACGGAAGTAGGAGACCCGGGCGTACGAGGAGAGCTCCGGCTTCACGTCGACGTAGTGCTGGAGCGTGCGCGCCGCGGCCCCGTAGCGCCCGATCTCGACCTGGGCGTCGGCGATGACCCCGTAGTTGCGGGCCACGTCCGGGTTGATCCGTGCGGCCCGCTCGCCGAGTGTGAGTGCACCGCTGAAGTCGTGGCGGGCCAGGGCGAGAGACCCGAGGCCGCTGGTGGCGGTGAAGTTCGCGGGATCGAGCCGCACAGCCTGCTCGAAGGTGCCCTGGGCTCTCGGGTAGAAGGTCGGATCGCCCGTCTCGCGCACCTGCTGGAGATAGGCGAGCCCGAGCTGGGCGTAGGCGTCCGGATCGGACGGCGCCTCGCGCACCTGGGCTTGCAGGCCCTCGATCCGCTGCGCGGTGGTGGCGCCGGGGAGCTCACCCTCGCGGACCGCCACGTCGGGCTGCCCGGTCAGGCTCGCGGAGCCCCCGTCGAGAGCGCGGACCACGAGGAAGACCGCGACGAACGCGAGGAGCGCCGCCGCCAATTTCATCGTCAGGCTGTCTCGTCTGATTGCCATCGCCGGTGCCTCGACGCGCGTCACGCCCCGGAGGGGGCCGCCGCGAGGCGGCCCCCTCTCGGGACGTTCGGCTCAGGTCGTGGCGACCCCCTTGCCTTTGCCGCCACGGGCGACGCGGCGACCGAGTCCGACCAGGGCCAGCGCGCCAGCCCCGACCAGGACCCAGACGATCGCGTCCGGTCCGCCACCACCGCCGCCGCCGCTACCGCCAGTGGCGGAGAACGATGGGGGCGTCGAGGTCCCATTCCCGTTGTCGATGGCCTTGAGCTGCGAGCCAAACCCGGCGTCCGGGTTCGCACCTGGCTTCGGAGGCGCGACGTATGGGAACGAGCTCAGGAACTGGACGTCGTTCTGGTTGACGCCGTCCCCGAGCGGAACCATGTTCCCCTGCAGCGCACCGGCGACGACCTGCAGGTCGATGTCGACCACGTCGTCGGTGAGCCGTCGACCATTCGGGTAGCCGGCGTTGTCACCGGCGAGCACGCCGAGGCGCTTCGGTGAGGCGCTCGGCGGGGTACCCAGGTTGATCTTGAGCGTGTCGGTCGCGTTCTGTCCGGCCGAGCCGGGGAACGCATTTAGACCGGGCACGCCCTGCAGCACCGCCTGGACGATGTCGGTGCGGTTCTTCTCGGGCGCATTCACCAGCCCCGGGAAGAGCTTGTTGAGCACCGCGGCCAGCTCCGGCTGGAGCACGAACTTGCCGTAGTTGGCTGCGTCGTCCTTGGGCTGCGTCCGGTTGAACCGGTCCTTCTGGCCCAGCGGGATGATGACCTCGTTGACCAGCGGGTTGCCGAGTCGCGAGATCTGCCTGAACGAGCCATGCCCACGGCCCTTCACCGAGATCGACTGCCGCTCGGTGGACGCCCAGACGCCGACCACCGCATTGGCGGCCGTGTCGCTCGAGACGGACTTCCCGTCACGGGTGACATTGGACTCCGGAACCTGGAGCACGATCGACTGGACCGCGTAGCCGGCGAGATCGTCGACCCCGCCGCCCTGGTTGCCCAGGCCGGCGCCGGTCAGGTTGACCGTGTCGAAGATCCGGCCGAGCGACGCGTAGAACGGGTCCTCACGCTGGCCGGCGAACACCTTGCCGCCGCCGGGCAGGCCCTTGATCGCGCCCGCCTGCGCCTGGTCGTAGCTCGGGATGGTCTTCGGCCCCACGTTGCTGGGGGGCGTCGGAACCTTCTTGGCGATGACCTTGGAGTGACCCTTGGTGATCCGGGTCACTGAGTACGTCTGGACGACGTTCCGGTTCGGGCTGTTGACAGAGTCGACCGGCTGCCCGTTCGTGTACAGGAACGAGTTCGGGTTCCTGATCTTCGTCTTGAAATCGAACAGGTACCGGACGTCGGCGACACCGTCACCGGTGTTGTCGATGTTCAGGTAGTAGTGGGCGTTGTCGTCGAACTTGTAGAAGTTCGGTCCGCCGGCCGGGTCCTCGAACGGCACCCAATTCCCGACGATCGTCAGGGAGCCGGGCGCATCCTGCGCGGTAAAGGCGTAGGTGTCCGTGTCATCTCCCGTCGGATCGATCGAGGTCAGGGGCGCCTCTCGGTGCGAGGAGCCAAAGCTCAGCGGCACCGCAATCGCCAGTGCGGCAAGCGCGGCGAACAGTGCGAGCTTCCTCATTTCGTCCTCCTTGCGGCGGTTGATGATCCGGCGGCGGTTTTTGTGGCCGCCGCTAGTGCTGGTCCGCGAGCCGCCGCCGATCCGGCCCTCGGTCGTTGGATGCCTCTACGCCGCTCCGACCGGGCCGGATCAGAAAATCCCTGCAAATAACTCACAAATGAGGATGGGCTGCAAGTGCGAATCAGTTGCAGCGAGAAGGGTCCGGCGCCAGGCCGGGCCCCGAGAGCACCGCTAAAGCCGTCCTACTTGGTGTCGGGGGAGCTCGACTCGGGAGCGTCGCCGTCGCCCGAGTCCTCTTCGCCGCCGTCGTCCTTCTTGGCGCCGACGCCGACCTTCTCCGGCTCGCTCTTCTTCTTCGCCGGGCGCTTCCGCGGCTTGACGATCGTCAGCTTCAGCGGGTGGTCCTCTTCGTCGCCCTTCGGATCCCGCTCCACCTGGACGGTCGAGCCAGGGGTCATCTGGCCGGCCCGCAGGACCTCGTCGGCGAGCGGATCCTCGACGTAGCGCTGGATCGCCCGGCGCAGCGGGCGCGCGCCCATGGCCGGATCCCAGCCCTTGTCCACGAGCAGCTCCTTGGCCTCCTTGGAGAGATCGAGCTGGAGCTCGTGCTCCGCCACCTGGGTGCGGACACGATCGACCATCAGATCGACGATCTCCATGATCTCGTCCTTGGCGAGCTTGTGGAAGACGATCACCTCGTCGATCCGGTTCAGGAACTCGGGCCGGAAGACCTTCTTCAGGTCGCCCATGATCCGCGACTTCATGTCCTCGTAGGTGACGCCGGTCTCGTCGGAGATCGCGAAGCCGAGCGGTGTGTTGCGGGCGATGTCCTGGGCCCCGATGTTCGAGGTCATGATCACGATCGAGTTGCGGAAGTCCACCGTCCGCCCCTGGGCGTCGGTCAGCCTGCCGTCCTCGAGGATCTGCAACAGGATGTTGAAGACGTCGGGGTGGGCCTTCTCGATCTCGTCGAGCAGCAGCACCGAGTACGGCTTGCGCCGTACTGCCTCGGTGAGCTGGCCGCCCTCGTCGTATCCGATGTAGCCGGGGGGCGAGCCGACCAGGCGCGAGACCGCGTGCTTCTCCATGTACTCGGACATGTCGATGCGGACCATCGCCTCCTCGTCGCCGAACAGGAACTCGGCGAGCGTGCGGGCGAGCTCGGTCTTGCCGACTCCCGAGGGGCCGAGGAAGATGAACGAGCCGGCC
>DATDKQ010000213.1:0-2394 GCA_036519915.1 Solirubrobacterales bacterium
TCGCTGAAGGGATGGATGGTCGCGTCGTAGTTGGGGACGAGCTTTCCGTCGACCTCGATCAGCAGGTTGTCGGAGCTCGCGGCGCCGTTTCCGGCGCTTGGCTCCTGCTCCTGCTCGGCCTGCTGAGGCTCGGTTTGCGGCGCCTCAGCCTGCGCAGCGTCTGTCGTTGTGTCCGTTTCGGGCACGGCCGCACAGTGTGGCAGACACATGCCGGAGGGACGGGTGTCGTTTACCTTTGCGATCGATGCCGAAGCGCCTCACGAAGAGCGGGGATCAGCGCACGCCCCTGAGCGGCAGCTATGACGTAATCGTCTGCGGGGCGAGCTTCGCCGGCCTCACCGTCGCCAGGCAGCTGGCGGGTTCAGGCGCGCGCGTGCTGGTCCTCGATAGATACGAGATCGGAGAGCGCCAGACCTCCGCCTGCGGGGTTCCGACCGAGTGGCTGCGCGTCATGGGGCTCGAGGGGTCGGCGAGGCAGGAGTTCGGCGAGCTCGTCGTGCACACACCGCACGGGACCTCGCGCTACCAGCTGCCCTGGACCTTCTCGACGTTCGACTACCGAGAGCTCTGCCAACTGCTCTGGGCCCAATGCGACGCCCGGTTCGAAACCGCGAAGGTGAACGGGCGAAGCGGCGAGACCGTCCATACCGACCGCGGCGACATCTCCGCGTCGCTGATCGTGGATGCTCTCGGCTGGCGGCGCATCCTCGCCTCCGATGGGGGATTTCAGCCGCCCGACGCTCCGCTCTCACGCGGGCTGGAGGTACATCCCGAGGGTGGCTCCGACGACCTCGAGATCTGGATCGACCGCCGCTACGTCCCGGCCGGCTACGGCTGGAGCTTCCCCGCGCGCGGTGAGCAGCGGATCGGCGTGGGCTCCTTCGACCCGCGCTTCCACGTCAAGGACACCACCGTGCTGCTCGCCGACGACCTCGAGCGGCCCCCCGTTCGCTACCAGGGGAACTGGATCCCGCACAAGCTCCGCCCCGGGACCGAGGACGGGATCTTCTTCGTCGGCGACTCCGCCGGTCACTGCCTGCCGCTGACCGCCGAGGGCATTCGGACTGCCTTCTACTTCGGGATCAAGCTGGGAGACGAGCTGCGCGAGGTCGTTGACGGGAGGCGAAACCGTGAGGCGGCTCTCCACGACTACGCGGAGTTCGTCGACGGGCACGAGTTGAAGTTCCGCTGGATGCTCCGCGCCCAGCGCCTGCTCCCAAAGCTGCCAGCGCGGGTGCAGCGCGCGGTGATCCGGACCTGCGGCCGCAAGCGCTTCGTCGACTGGGCCTTCGATCACTACCTCCGCATCGCCCCGCCCGATTTCGCGGGATCCTCGCCGGAGCGCCGTGATCAGCGCGAACCGGTTCGGGCCGCCGCCTAACGGACAACCAGATAGGTGCCGGTGAGCAGGAGGCCGACTCCCGCGACGCGGCTGGCCGTGAGCGGGGTCTGCTCTAGGCCCAGGAACCCGATCCGGTCGAGGATCACGGAGGTGGTGAGCTGCCCGGTGACCGTCGCCGCCGCCACGGCGCCCGCCCCGATCTCACTGACCAGCACCAGCGCCGAGAAGACATAGGCGGCACCCAGCACGCCTCCGAGCAGGTAGTACCACTGGACGTGGGCGGCACTCGAGAGGCCTCCGGCCTTGCCGCTCGCCACCACGATCGCGGCGAGCAGGAGCGTCCCCACCGCGAAGGAGACCGTCGCCGCGGCGAAGTTGCCCGTAAAGCGGCCCAGGCCTGCGTTGATCGGTGCCTGCAGGGCGATGCAGCCGCCGACTACGGCCATGATCAGGACGGCGAACCCGCGATCCATCGCGCGTGATCTTCCCTGATAGGGCCGATGTCGGCTCAAGCGCGTGATCTTTGAGCCGATTCCGAGTTCAAGCTCTGAATCCTCAACCGCGTGGAGCTCGTAGTACGAGTGGAGGAGTGCCCCAGAAAGTGAAGACCGGCCGCTTGACCAGCCGCTTCCTCGGCGGACGGACGCTGCGCTTTCAGCCCGACAGACGGCTCGTGTCCCTCGTCCGCGATGGCTACGAGTCGGCGTTCGAGGAGATCTTCCGGCGCTACGGCGCAGCCCTGCGCGGCTACGCCGCCTCGATCGTCACTGCTCAGCGGGCGGATGACGTCACCCAGGAGGCCTTCACGAAGGCGTACCTCGCCTTGCGCGGCAGCGACAAGGAGATCCAGCTTCGCCCCTGGCTGTACCGGATCGTCCGCAACACCGCGTTGACCAACATCCGGGACGAGTCGAAGCCGGCGCTCGAGCTCGACGAGGCTCGGGCGGCCGGCATGTCACCCGAGGAGCTTGCCGAGCAGCGGGAGGAGATCAGTCGGCTGTTGGCCGGTTTGCGCGAGCTTCCCGAGCCGCAGCGGGCGGCGATCGTCATGC
>DATDKQ010000214.1:0-5907 GCA_036519915.1 Solirubrobacterales bacterium
GCAGGGACGGTCCCCCGGAACCGCCATCGGGCTTGTGTCCGGGGTCGCCGCCGTTTGGGCTCTGCCTCTCCCGATCCGACGTGACGGTGCCGGCGCCGCTCTCTGCCATGGCTCCGATTCTAGGTTGTGTAAACGGCTAAGCGACGGCGTCCGCTGCGTCGGCGGCGATCTCCGATGGATCCGCGCTGCGGGCGGCGGCCCCATTGGGCCGGCCGTCGCCGTTGATCCTGCCCTGCAGACGACGGGCGGCGCGGCCGAGCCGCTTGGCGGCGCGCTCCCGCGCCGATGCCTGGGCGTGCCCGATGAAATCGTGGAGCAGCGCGTTGGCGTCGACGGGATGCTCGACCTGCGGGACGTGCCCGCACTGCTCGAGTACGACCTGTCGGGCGTCCGGCAGCGCGTCGCTGACATATCGCGAGAAGGCGAGCGGTACGACCGGGTCCTCGTCGCCCCAGACGAACATCGCCGGCGGCTCCAGCTCCCGCAACCGGGTGTAGAAGCCACGCGGGCCATCCGGTTCCTCGAGGTAGATGTGGCGGGCCGAGGCGCTGAACGCCACCCTGGTGTCCGCCGAGCGATACGTCCGCAGGAACTCCTCGACGGCGACGTCGGCGGCAGACGGATGGATCCGCTCGGGCCGCGAGAACATGCCCCAGAACTGCTGGCGCACCAGCGCTCCGCCGAAGCTGTGGGGGATGGCGGCCAGCTCCGGCCGCAGCAGCCTCACGATCGGGACGAAGTGCCGGCGCCGGCGCCAGGCCATCGACGGGCAGAGGAGGCTGAGACTCTGAACCCGCCCCGGCTCGCGGCGGCCGACCTCGATCGCCACCCGGCCGCCGAGCGAGTTGCCGACCAGGTGGGCGCGTTCAATCCCCATGGCGTCCATGAATCGGGTGACCGACCGGGCGAACCAGGCCGCGTCGTACGGCGCGCGAAGCGGCTTCGAGGAGGAGCCGAACCCGGGCAGGTCGATCGCGTGGACGGTGTGCTGCGGAGTGAGGGCCGAGACGGTCTCGTAGAAGCTCGTCTTGTTGCTGCCTAGGCCGTGAATCAGGATCACCGTCTCGATTCCGTCACCCGCGGTCAGCGTGGAGATCCGCGCCTTGCCGGCTCGCACCTCGTGAATGCGAAGCAGCGGCGGACGGCCGTGCGGCCGCTGGAAGAAGCCCTCGAAGGCGACCGCGAGGTCGAGGTTTCCCCTCGCCCAGAGCCGCCGAGAGCGGAAGGCGTCGAGGCCGGAGACCTGTCCCTCGCGGAGCTCGAGCCAGGTCGCGGCGTCCGTTCCGATGATCGCATCGGGCTCGCGCTCAGGGGAGACGGTGACCGTGCACCGTTCCTCGTCGAGCTCGACGGCCCAGCTCAGGCCGAGGTCGTCGAGCTCGATCCTGTAGCTGGCGTGGAAGCCGGGGTCCGCACCGAGGTAGCGCTCGTGGAGGGAGGCGAAAGCCGCCTCCACGTCATGCAGTCGCTGCCCCTCCGACGAGACCTCAGTCAAGGCCCCGGCAGGGTATCGCCCCGAACGGTTGTTCCCGCCCACGCCGACTTCCTGAACCGATTCCCAGCGGAATATGCGCGATTCGGCGCGCCAATAGCATCCGCGGCCGTGAGTCCCATCCGCATCCAGGACACCCTCAGCGGGGAGACGCGCGACCTCCAACCGGACGACCGCGGCGAGGTCGGCATCTACGCCTGCGGCCCGACCGTCTACGGCCGCATCCACATCGGCAACGCCCGCCCGTACGTCGTCTTCACCCTGTTCAAGCGGTTCCTGGAGCACGAGGGCCTGAGGGCGAAGCTGGTCATCAACGTCACTGACATCAACGACAAGATCTACGACGCCGCGAGGGAGGCCGGTGAGCCGTCGGCCGAGTACGCCGCAGAGATGACCGCCGCGTATGTCGCGGACACGGATGCGCTCGGACTCGAGCGTCCCGATGCCGAGCCGCTCGCCTCGGGGACGATCGGGGAGATCGTCTCTCTGATCCAGGCGCTGATCGACTCGGGGCACGCCTATCAGGCGAACGGCGACGTCTACTTCCGCGTGCGCAGCTTCGACGACTACGGAAAGCTCTCCAATCGCGATCCAGCCGAGATGGACCAGGGGGAGGAGGCCGGTACGGCCTCCCTCAAGGAGGACCCGCTCGACTTTGCGCTCTGGAAGGGCCACAAGGAGGGAGAGGACACCTCCTGGGACTCGCCCTGGGGCCAGGGCCGGCCTGGCTGGCACATCGAGTGCTCGGCGATGTCGGAGAAGGAGCTCGGGCCCGACTTCGCGATCCACGGTGGCGGCATCGACCTCGTTTTTCCCCACCATGAGAACGAGATCGCGCAGACCGAGGCCGCCCGGGGGGTTCCGCTCGCCGAGATCTGGATGCACAACGGCCTGGTCCAGCTCGACGAGGAGAAGATGTCGAAGTCCGTGGGCAACATCTTCCAGCTCTCGGATGCCGTCGGGCGCTACGGCGGACAGACCGTGGTCGCCTACCTGATCTCCGGCCACTACCGCCAGCCGCTCGCCTTCTCGGACGAGCAGCTCCAGGAGGCCGCCGCCCGTGTCGAGCGGATCCGCAACTACTTCCGGGACGCCCCCTCCGGGCAGCCGGACGAATTCCTACGGGAGAAACGCCAAGCCTTCCTCGACGCTCTGGCTGACGACTTCAACACCCCACAGGCCTTCGCGGTCTTCTTCGAGATCGTCAACGAGGGGAACAAGCGGGAGCTGTCCGGGGCCCGCGAGGTGCTGACCGAGCTCCTGCCGCTGCTGGGGCTCGATTCGTTGATCGATGAAGACGAGGCGGCTCCGGCCGAGGCGCTTGACCTGCTCGAGGAGCGGGAGAAGGCCCGGGCGGCGAAGGACTACGGCCGTGCGGACGATCTCCGCGACGAGCTCGCCGGGATGGGCTGGGAGGTCCGCGACGAGGCGGGCGGAGCTCGGCTGGTGCGGCGCCGGTGATCGATTGCGATTTCGTGCGTTCGACCCCCGTATACGGGGTCAAGTGCACGAAGCGATGACGAACGAGCGAATCTATGGCCGCCGCCCGGTTGCCGAGGCCGAGCGAGGCCGGCGCCGCGTCCATCGCGTCTGGCGGGCGGCGGACACCCCCCCGGAGGAGCTCGAGCGGCTCTGCGGCTCGCCCGACCATCAGGGGGTGGTGGCGGAGGTGGACCCCTACCCCTACGCCGACCCGGGGGGTCTGCTCGAGAAGGAGGATGCCCTGGTCGTCGTCCTGGACCAGGTGCAGGACCCGCACAATCTCGGCGCGGTCTCCCGGGCAGCCGAGGTGGCAGGCGCTGCTGGCGTGGTGATCCCGGAGCGCCGCGCAGCATCCGTCACGCCGGCCGCGTGCAAGGCCTCGGCGGGCGCGGTCGAACACCTGCCGGTGGCCAGGGTGAGGAACGTCGCCGACTGGCTCGACGAGGCGAAGCAGAGGGGCGCCTGGGTGTACGGGGCTGCGGCCGAGGCGGATCGTCCCTACACCGACGTCGACTGGACCGGCCGGGCCGTGCTGGTCCTCGGCTCGGAGGGCAGTGGGCTGCGGCCGCGAGTCGCGGAGACCTGCGACGAGCTCATCTCGATCCCCGTAGCCGGCAGGGTGGGGTCGCTCAATGCCTCGGTCGCAGCGGCCGTGATCCTGTTCGAGGCCCGGCGCCAGCGAGGGGCCGGTCCGCGGGTCTAGGCCGCCAGCTTTTCGGCGTCCTCGGTCTGCTCGGCGAGAGAGACGAGCTCGTCGAGGATCTCGACGTAGCGCTCGCGCAGTTCGAGGTCCACCAGACGCCCGTCGTCGGTGAACGCCTCGTTGGCGTGGCCGACGGGCAGGTCGGTTTCGACCACCCGCGCGCCGCTCGCGCCGAGCGCCTTCCGCGCCTCGGCCTGCGACCAGACGGCGCCGAACATCCCGGTGCTGGCGCCGACGACCGCGACTGACTTGCCCCAGAGGGCGTTCTCGCGGAGCGGCCGGGAAGCCCAGTCGATGGCGTTCTTGAGCTGGCCGGGGAGTGAGGAGTTGTACTCGGGGGTGGCGATCAGGACGGCGTCAGCCTCCTCGATCGCATCACGCAGGCGGCGGGCTCCGGCCGGGCCCTCGCCCACATTGTCGTCCTCGTCATACGGCTCGACAGCCTTCAGCCCGTCGAAGATCTCGAGCTCTACGGACGGCGGCAGCAGATCAGCCGCCGCCCGCAACAGCTCGGTGTTATGGGAGCCGCGACGCAAGCTTCCTGAAATCGCGAGCACCCTCATCGTTACGCCTCCTTGACGAGCTCGAGGTGGACGGTCAGGGTTACCTCGTCACCGAGAACCCCGCCGCCACCGGGGAGGTCCATCTGCCAGTCGAGGCCATAGTCGTGACGGTCGACCTTGGTCTCGAGATCGATGCCGATCCTCTCGTTGTCCTGCGGATCTACCACCGGTCCGGTGATCTCGCCACGGGCGACGACCGGCTTGGTGTTGCCCTTGACGGTCAACTCGCCGTTGACGACCAGCTGGTCGCCGTTCCTCGAGATCTCCTTCGACTCGAAGATGATCTCCGGATGCTGCTCGGCGTCGAAGAACTCAGGGGAGAGGAGATGCCCATAGAGGTTCTCCTCCGGGACCTGAACGCTCTCCACCTTCGCCCGGCCTGAGAACTCCGGGCTGCCCGATGCGTCGCTGACCCGCGCGTCGAACTCGTTGAACGTGCCTCGGAACGTCCCAACCATGTGCTTGACGGCGAATCCGATGCTCGAATGAATCGGGTCGGATTGCCAGCTGCCGGTCGGGATGGTTGACTCTGCCTGTGCTGTTGTCATTGAATGTCTCCTTCGTGAGGGCTAAGCTGTTACTTGACCTATCAAACAGTTTAGCAAGAACTTGAGCACACAACAATTGACAAGTAAAACACTTCCGTCGACCGACGCGTTTGCGAGCCTGGCGGCGGCGTACTCGACCCTCACCCGAGAGCTCAGCTCGTCGCTGGTCGCCCAACACGGGCTGACCATCAACGACTACGGCTGCCTGCTGCTGCTCTCCCGAGCGGGCGAGGAGGGGATGCGACGCATCGACCTCGCGAACGAACTGCGGCTCTCGCCGTCAGGGATCACGCGGCTGCTCGACCGCCTCGAGGATCAGGGCCTGGTCGGGAAGGGCGCCTGCAAAGAGGACGCCCGCGTGAGCTACGCCCTCCTCACGGGTGACGGGCTCACCAAGCTGAGGAGCGCAGCCCCAGGGCACATCGAGGACATCGAGCGCCACCTGGCGGATGTCCTCGACGAGGACGAGATGCGAACGCTCACCGAGCTTCTGGGCCGCATCGGCAACGCCCCAGGGGAGAGCTGCACCCCCAAGGAGTAGCCCCGGCCTAGGCGGCCGGTGCCGGCGGCTCGGCCGTCGGGGCGGGAGGCTCCGCGGCGGTCGTCGGTGCGCCCACGCCGCCCCCGAGGTCGAAGAACAGGATGCTCGCGACCAGCGCGGCGATCGGCGCCGTGATCACGTTGGCGATCGCCTGCAGGACCACGCGACCCGCGTCACCGAGCGCCGAGCCGATCAGCCCCGCCACGATGGAGACGGCAATCACGATCAGAAAGGCGAGCACGATCGCGCCGAACACGTTCCAGCCGTTTCCGCGAACGAGCTCGCGACTGCGACCGAACGCCTCGATCACCCTGCGGTCCTCCACGACTATCGAGGGGGCGATCACGGACCAGATGGTGATCAGGATCAAGCCGGGGACGATGATCAGGACGAGGCCGATCGTGATCGCGATTCCGGCGAGCAGGCCGTTCAGGAAAAGCGTGCCGATGTAGGGGGCGGCCGCCGAGAAGAGCTCGCCGACGCTGAAGTCGCGGCGGCCGTCCCGGACGTCCTGGACGAGCTTCACCACATATCCCGCGTAGAGCACGCCCGCGACGATGCTGACCAGGACCCCGACA
>DATDKQ010000215.1:0-29542 GCA_036519915.1 Solirubrobacterales bacterium
GTCCCGTTCACGATCGGCGGCGGCGTGCGTGAGGTCCGCGACGCCCAGGCCGTGCTCGACGCCGGCGCGGACAAGGTCTCGGTGAACTCGGCGGCCCTCGATCGCCCGGAGTTGATCGCGGAGCTCGCAGAGGTCTTCGGCTCCCAGTGCGTGGTGATCGCGATCGACGCGAAGCGCCGCGGGGCGGGGGACTCATCCGAAACCTGCCAGGCGCCGCCCGGTTTCTTCGGCGATCTCGAGTGGGACGTCTACGTGCACGGCGGCCGCAGCAGGGTCGAGGGCCGGGAGGCCGTCGCCTGGGGGAAGGATGCGACCGAGCTCGGAGCGGGAGAGGTCTTGCTGACCAGCATGGACCGCGACGGGACCACCGACGGCTACGACCTCGAGCTGACTCGCGCGGTGGCGGAGGCGGTGAGCGTCCCCGTGATCGCTTCGGGCGGTGCCGGCGAGCTCGACCACCTGGTCGAGGCGATCGAGGCCGGACACGCCGACGCGGTCCTCTGTGCCTCGATCTTCCACTACGGCCAGCACACGGTCGCCGAGGCGAAGCAGACGATGGAGCGGGCGGGGATCCCGGTCCGCTCGAGCTAGCCCTGCTTGGCAGCCTTGGGCTTCTTCTGGCCTGCCGGCGGAGTCTTCGGCTGCTTTTGGAGGATCCCGTCCTTCGCAGGGCCGGTTCCCGGCCGCATCGCGTAGAGGGTCTTGTAGCCGGTGAGGAAGAGATCCTTGCCGTTTGAGATCACCGGGTTGTAGGCGCCATCGGGGTACTGGAAGACCCTGTTGCCGTTGCGGATGTCGAACCCGTATGTCGAGGTGGTCTTCAGGTCCGCGACGTAGGCGGTGTCGCCGATCAGGCTCGCCGCTCCCGAGATCGCACCCAGGTCCGGGACGCTCCAGCGCTCGTCGCCGGTGCGGGCGTCAAGCGCGTAGAAAGTCCCGTCATAGGAGCCGAAGTAGATCGTCGGCTGGGTGTCCGGGGTTCGGGCAGCGATGGCGGCCGCGTAGACGTAGTTGCCGGTCGAGTGACTCCAGGCCAGATCGCCCGTCTGCTGGTCGAAGCTGTACATCCGCCCGTCCACATTGCCGGCGTAGACGCGACCGAAGGCGACCGTGGCGGCGGCGTAGAACCGTCCCGAGCGCCCGAAGCCCGATCCCTGCGAGCCCGCCTGCCACTTGATCGATCCGTCGCCGACCCGGATCGCGCTCATCTCACCGCTGTAGTCGCCGATGTAGACGATCCCGTTCTCGTATGCCGGCGCGGCCTTGACCGCCCCGTTCACATGCCGCTCCCAGATCGTCTCGCCCGTCGCCTTGTCGAGTGCGAAGACCGTGTTGCACTCGCAACCCACGATCACCTTGTTGCCGACGACGAGCGGCGAGGACTCGGTCCGGCCGGGGAGCGGATGCTTCCAGAGCACGTGCCCGTCCGACTGCGCCAACGCGACGACCTGACCTGGCTCCAGATTGGAGACGTAGACGACGTGATCGCTGTAGGTCGGGGATGAAGCGTTCAGGTGGGCGATCTGCTGCTTCCATCGAGCCTTGCCGGTGCTGGCCTTGACCGCGAACGCCATCCCGTTGTTGTTGACCCCGAAGAGCTGGTTGCCCACCAGGACGGGCGAGTACTCGAGCAGGTGGTTGCCCTTGAAGCGCCAGCGGATCGAGTAGGGGGGCTTGACCGTGGGCGCGTCGAGGTAGCGGGTCCGCTCCGGGTTGAGGCCGTACATCGGCCAGTCGGTGAGGCCGCTGACGGGCTCCGGGGTCGTGGCCGTGATCGTGCAGGGATCAGGGCAGGACTTGTCGCCCGGCCTCTTCACGGCGGTGTATGCGACCAGCGCGATAACGATCGCCCCGAGGCCCGCGACGACGCCGAGCGTGGCCCACCGGTGGTTGCTCCAGAGGTTCTTCCCCCGCTCGCGAATGTTCTTCCAGATGTCCCTGATCGCGGAGCATGGTAGGAAAGCCACTAATGCCCGGCTCAAGTGACATCGATCCCGGCCGGCTCGGGGAACAGGTCGAGTCCCTCGCGGCGATCGATCAGCTTTGCCAGATCGCCGACCGCGTGCCGGCCTACCTGGTGGGGGGTGTGGTGCGCGACCTGCTTCTCGGCCGCGAGGTCGCCGACCTGGATGTGGCCATCGAAGGAGACGCGGAGGCGCTCAGCGACGTGCCGGGATTCGGCCTCGAGCGGGAGGGACTGTTCCTGACGGGGCGGCTGGAGCAGGGCAACGCGAAGATCGACATCGCGCAGACCCGCGCGGAGAGCTACCCGGCGCCCGGCGCACTGCCGGAGGTCCGACCCGCCTCGATTGCGGACGACCTCGCCCGCCGCGACTTCACCGTCAACGCGATGGCGTTCCCACTGAGCGAAGACCGGCAGCTGCTCGACCCGCACGGCGGGCTCGACGACCTCAGAGCGGGACTGCTGCGGGTCCTCCACGACAGCTCCTTCATCGACGATCCGACCCGGGCCCTGCGGGCGGCCCGGTACGCCGCCCGGTTCGGCTTCGAGCTCGAGCCGGAGACCGCTCGGCTGCTCCGCGAGGCCGACCTCTCCACCATCTCCGAGGACCGCATGGACAACGAGCTGCGACGGATCGCCGCCGAGGATGACCCGGCTGCGGCCCTTCGCTTGATCGCTGAGTGGGACGTGATGCCGAGCCTCGACCCCCAGGCACCCGAGCGAGTGGCGGCGGTGACGCGCCTCGCCTCAGCTCCGCCGTGGTCGGAGTGGGTGGATCGTGAGCTGGCGGTGATGCTGGCCATCGTCAGGCCGCTGCCCCAGATCCGGGAGCTGGCCGCGGCGACGCCCGAACGCCCATCGGAAGCCGCCCGCCTGGCCGCTGCCTGGGATCCGGCACAGCTGCTGGTAGCCCGGGCCATCGGGGCGGAGTGGCTCGACCGATACGCGGCGGAGTGGCGTCACGTGGGCCTCGAGATCACCGGCGCCGACCTGCTCGCGGAGGGGGTCCCCGAGGGCCCGGGCGTCGGCCGGGGTCTCGAGGCCGCTCTCTCCGGCAGGCTGGACGGCGAGCTCTCGGGCCGAGACGAGGAGCTTCGGATCGCGGTAGCCGCCGCCAGGGGGGAAATTCCCGAATAGGATCGGATGCCTTCCTACTGAGGAGGTGCCTCGATGTATGCACGTGTAGTCAGGTTCACCGACGTCAGCCCGGACCGGATCGCCGCGATCGCGGAGCGCGTCGAAGCAAATGAGGGCCCGCCGGAGGGCGTGGTGTCGACGGGGTTCCAGCTGCTCGTCGACGAGGCTCAGGGAACCGCGATCTTCGTCGGCCAGTTCGCAACCGAGGAGGACATGCGAAACGCGGCCGAGATATTCGAGGCGATGGACCCGAGTGACACGCCCGGCACACGCGCATCGGTCGACATGTGCGAGGTCAAGGTGGAAGCCGAGGCCTGAGGCCGAGCCGGTGCTCCGGGGGGCTGATCTAGCCTGCCCGGGGTGGAGTGGCGCGATCAAAATGGAGTTCGCTGGCTCCAGGCGGAGTTGCCCGGGGCCCGGGTGGCGTTCTCGACGCGGATCGGAGGAGTGAGCCGGGCGCCCTATGACGCGCTCAACGTCGGCGTGCTGACCGGCGACGAGCCCAGCCACGTGGGCGAGAACCGGCGCAGGCTCGCGGACTCGATCGAGCGCGACCCTGGCGGCGTGGTGATGTCCCGCCAGGTCCATGGCACGGAGCTGCGTCGGCATGAGGAGCCACAGGAGCCGCGCGTCTACGCCGATGTCCAGAAAAGCCCCGACGAGGTGGACGCGCAGGCGACCTCGAACCCGGATCTGACACCCCTCGTCATGGTGGCCGACTGTCTCCCGGTGGCGATGGTGGGACCGGAGGGGGTCGCGATGGCGCATTGCGGTTGGCGAGGGCTCGCCGGCGGGATCGTCGGGGAGGCGGCCCACGCCGTCGGGGCCGAGGCGGCGGCAATCGGCCCCGGGATCGGACCGTGCTGCTACGAGGTGGGGGAGGAAGTGCTGTCGGCCTTCGATGACCTCGATGGGGTCGCCCGTGGCCGGATGCTCGATCTCACCGCCGTGGCGACGGCTCTGCTCGAGCGGGCCGGCGTCGACGCCATCGAGTCCTCCGGCCTCTGCACGAGCTGCAATCCGGAGCTCTTCTACTCGCATCGCCGCGACGGCGAGCGAACCGGGCGCCAGGCCGGATTGGTTTGGATCGACTAGCCATGGTCGAACCCGTCACCAATCTCGACCCGACGACGATTCGCTCCAACCTGGAGGGGATTCGCGAGCACGCCGGCCCGGCGGTCGAGATCCTCGCCGCCACCAAGTACGTGCGCGCGGACGACATGGGCGCCCTGGCCGAGGCCGGGATCGAGCTGGTCGGCGAGAACCGCCTCCAGGACCTCGAGGCGAAGCAGGAGCGGTGGCGCAAGAGCTTCACCTGGGACTTCATCGGCAACCTGCAAAGCCGCAAGGTCAAACGGATCGTGCCGCTCGTCCGCCTGATCCACTCCGTCGCCTCGGAGTCCGTGCTCGAGCAGCTGGGAAAGCACGGGGAAAGCGACACAGAGGTCCTGGTCGAAGTGAACCTCTCCGGCGAGGAGGGAAAGGGCGGCATCGAGCCCGCGGCCCTCGACGACTTCATCGAGCGCTGCCCGGTGAGGGTGTCGGGGCTGATGACGATGCCTCCCTTCACCGAGAACCCCGAGGCCTCGCGACCGTATTTCGCGCGGCTGGCGGAGCTCGCCGGTGAACGCGGTCTCGAGCGGCTGTCGATGGGGACGAGCCAGGATTGGCGCGTGGCGGTGGAGGAGGGGGCGACGATCATCCGCCTGGGTTCGGTCCTCTGGGCCTGAACCGCCGCCAATCCGCCGCGTAGGCTTCATAATCGGGAGACATCAGACGGCAGGAATAACCTCCGTCAAGCCGAATCTGAGCCTGAGATGGCGATCAGAGACACATGGAGACGCGCACTCGAGTACTTCGGCCTCGTCGAGGGTGACTACATCGAGGAGGGCGAGTACTACGACGAGGGCGACACGGGCACCGAGAGGGCGCTCGACGACACGGCCGTTGCGCCACGCGAGCCGGTGAGCTCGGGATCCTCGCGCCGCCGCGGGCGAGAGGACGACATCGACGACATCTTCGGCGACGAGGAACCGGCACCGCGGCGATCGCGGATGCGGCCCGCGGACGACACTTCCGAGGAGCCACGGCCCCGTCGCGGACGCCGGCGCGCTGCGCCGGCAGGCAACGGGGGTGGGGGTGGAGGCGGAGTCGCCTCGATGCACGTGGTCACCCCGCGGAGCTTCAACGACGCTCAGCAGGTCGCCGACGAGTTCAAGCGCTCGAAGCCGGTGATCATCAACCTGCAGTCGACCGACCGCGAGCTCTCCAAGCGGCTGATCGACTTCTCCTCGGGCATGACCTACGCGCTCGGCGGCGGGATGCAGCGCATCTCGCAGGGCATCTTCCTGCTCACGCCCGAGAACGTCGAGGTGTCCGCGGAGGAGAAGGCCCGCCTCCTCGAGGGCGGCTTCTTCAACCAGTCCTAGGGCGCGGCAGGCCTCCGAATAAAGTCCCGTCCATGAAGCTGGGCTTCGTGGGCGCAGGAAACATGGCCGCTGGGCTCGCCCGGGGCTGGGCGAGCGCCCAGGGTGAGCCGGGCGCACCGGAGACGATGCTGTTCGCCGACGCCGATCCCGAGAAGGCCAGGAAGCTCGCCGAGGAGGTGGACGGCGAAGCAATCGAGGGGAATGTCGCCCTCGCCGACAACTCCGACCTCGTCGTGCTCGCGGTCAAGCCGAACGTCCTCGATGAGGTGGCGCCGGACCTGATCCAGGCGGGGACGCCGGTTCTGTCGATCCTCGCCGGCACCTCCCTGAAGGCCCTCCATGAAGCTCTTCCCGGGCTCGACCTGATCCGCGTGATGCCCAACCTGGGGGCCCAGCTGCGCCAGGGCGTCCTCTGCGTGGTCTTTCCCAAGGACACGGACGATGCCCGCCGGCGCTTGACGACGGAATTGCTCGGCTTGGTCGGCGAGGTGATCGAGCTCGACGAGAACCTGATCGACGCCGCCACGGCGATCATGGGCTCCTCACCTGGCTACCTCGCACTGATGGCGGAGGTGCTGGTGGAGGCCGGAGTCAAGGAGGGTCTGACGGAGGACCAGGCGATTCGCATGGTGGCGAAGGCGATGAGCGCCACCGGCGGTTTGCTCGAGCTCCACGAGCCCGCCGCCCTCAAGCAAGCGGTCGCCTCACCGGGGGGCATGACCGAGGCGGGCCTCAACACCCTCGAGGAGCACAGGATCCACGACATCCTGCTCGCGGCGGTCGATGCCTCTTTGGAGCGAGTGCGGGAGTGAGCTTCCTGCTCGCGATCACCCGCGACGACGTCGCCGACTACGTCAGCGCGATCTTCCTCGTCTACTTCATCCTGATCTTCATCCGGATCCTGCTCTCCTGGATTCCCCGGATGCCCTACTACCCCTGGCTGCGAGCGACCGTCGATTTCATCCACCAGGTGGTGGATCCCTACCTCAACATCTTCCGGCGCGTGATCCCGCCGATCGGGGCCGGCGGGATGGGCATCGACATCAGCCCGATCCTGGCGATCATCGTCCTCAGCATCGTCTGGCGCGTGGTCGTGGCGCTGATCGCCGGTTGAGGAGCCGCGCCCTCGCACTGCTGATTCCGGGGCTCGCCGCCTGCGGCGTGGTCGTCGCGATCGATCAGGGGACCAAGGCGCTCGCTACCTCGCTCATCGACCCAGGGGACCGGGTCGAGGTCCTGCCGTTCCTGGCGTTCGAGAACGTGCGCAACAAGGGCGTCGCCTTCGGGCTCGGTGGCGATATCTCCGCGGCACTGATCGGCGTGACGATCGTTCTCCTGGTGGGGGTGCTCGTCTTCCTGGCGTTCAGGGGCGGGAGCGGCTGGCTCGTCTGGCTGCCCGCCGCGCTGCTGCTTGGCGGCGCACTCGGGAACCTGGCCGATCGGGTGCGAGACGGGGCCGTGATCGACTTCATCGACCTCCCGCTTTGGCCGACGTTCAACCTGGCCGACGTTGCGATCACGGTGGGGGTGCTCCTGCTGCTACTCGACGTCGAGCGCTCGGAGAACCGCCGGAGCAAGCCGTGAGGCCAGATGCCGAGCGCCTGATCGTCCATCTCGACGACGACCTCGCGGTGATCGAGAAGCCGGCCGGCCTGGTCGTCCACTCGGCGCCCTCGCATCGTGGCGAGACGCTGGTCGACCTGCTGGAGGGGATCGCGGGCGGGGGAGAGGGCGGGAGGCCGGGCATCGTCCATCGTCTCGACAAGGACACCTCGGGGCTGATGGTGGTCGCGCGGAATGACGAGTCGCACCGGGCGCTGGCGCGAATGGTCAAGGCGCGCGAGGTCGAGCGCGAGTACACCGCGCTGGCCGAAGGTCATCTGGGCAGCCGCACCGGCACGATCGATGCCCCCCTCGGGCGCCACCGCCGGCAGCGAACGAAGAGAGCGGTCAAGGGCACAGGCTCGCGGGAGGCGCGCACCCACTTCGCGGTGATCGAAGAGCTGCCGAACGACACCCTCGTCCACGCCCGCCTGGAGACCGGCCGGACCCACCAGATCCGAGTCCACTTCGCGGCGATCGACCACCCGGTCGCCGGCGACCCCGAGTACGGAACCCGCGGCCGCCACGGCCTGAAGCGCCAGTTCCTGCACGCGTCGCGCCTGGCCTTCAGGCATCCGACGACAGGTGAGCAGCTCGAGTTCCGCTCCGAGCTGCCCGAAGACCTCCGCACGGCGCTGGAACGCGCCCGCTCCTGATGGCGAACGTCCCGGAATGTCCGCTGAGAGGGGGGTTCCGGGACGTTCGGCGGGGTGGGACGAGGGGGATTTCGCTCACCACCTACAATCCCGCGGACTTTGCACCCAACCCCCGCCGAGAGGCACGGGACGCTGCCCGGGGCAAATCCGGGTTCCCGCAGTCGCGGTAGGGCAACCGAACACCACAAGCGATAGGAAGGTCAGATGGCCGAGGTAGGCATCAGAGAGCTGCTGGAGGCCGGGGTTCATTTCGGCCACCAGACACGGCGCTGGAACCCGCGCATGCGCCGCTTCATATTCGGAGAGCGGGAAGGGATCCACATCATCGACCTCCTCCAGACGGAGGAGCTCCTCAAGAAGGCGACTGATTTCGTTACCGAGGTTGCGGCGAAGGGCGGCGTGATCCTCTTCGTTGGGACCAAGAAGCAGGCCCGGGACTCGGTGCAGGAATGGGCCGAGCGCTGCGGCATGCCGTACGTGAACCGGCGCTGGCTGGGCGGACTGCTGACCAACTTCAACACGATCCGCAAGCGGATCCAGCGGCTCCACGAGCTTCGCGAGCTCAAGGAGGGCGGCCGTCTCGACCTGCTGCCCACCAAGGAGCGCATGTCGATGGAGGCCGAGCTGCGCAAGCTCGAGTACAACCTCGGCGGCGTCGCCGACATGGAGCGACTGCCCGACGCCGTGGTCATCATCGACCTGAAGACCGAGGAGATCGGGCTGCGCGAGGCCGACCGGCTCGAAATTCCGATCGTCGGGCTGGTGGACACCAACTGCGACCCGACCCCGGTCGACTATGTGATTCCCGGCAACGACGACGCGATCCGCTCCTGCGAGCTGATCATCGGCACGCTCGGCGGGTCGATCGAGGGCGCCGCGGCCAAGTGGCGGGAGGAAGAGGCGCGACGCCGTGCCGAGGAGGAGGAGCGCAAGCGCCGCGAGGAGGAGGAGCGCAAGCGCCGGGAGGCCGAGGAGAAGGCCAAGCAGGAGGCCGAGGAGAAGGCCAAGGCCGAAGCAGAGGCCAAGGCCAAGGCCGAGGCGGACGCCAAGGCGCAGGCGGCGGCGAAGCAGACCGAGGCGACCCGAGAGGCGGCGGCCGAGGTGCCGCAGCCTCAACCCGAGGCCGAAGCGCCCGCGCACGACCGCCAGGGGGACCAGGCCGAGGCAAACCGCGAGGCGGCCGAAGAGATCCCTCAGCCGCCGCCGACGGAGGAGCCGCAGCCGGAGCCCGCGAAGAGCGGGGGTGACTCATCCTGATGGCTCCCTACAAGCCGTCAGCAGCGGAGGTGAAGGCGCTCCGGGACAAGACCGGGGCGCCGATGATGGATGTGCGGAATGCCCTCAGCGAGGCCGAGGGCGATGAGCAGAAGGCGATCGAGGTCCTTCGCAGGACGGGCGCGGCATCCGCCGCCAAGCGCGGGGGTCGCAGCACCAGCGAGGGCGTGATCGCCTCCTACGTACACGCGGACGGCCGCAAGGGAGCCCTGGTCGAGGTTCAGTCCGAAACGGACTTCGTGGCGCGCAACGAGGACTTCAAGGAGTTCGCACGGCAGGTGGCGATTCACGTCACCGCCATGAACCCCGAGCACGTCTCCTTCGAGGACATCCCCGAGGAGGACGTGGCCAACGAGCGGCGGATTCTCGAGGAGAAGGCGAGGGCCGACGGCAAACCGGACGACGTGGTCGAGAAGATCGTCGAGGGCCAGGTGCGCAAGTGGGCGTCGGAGATCGTCCTGCTCGACCAGAAGCACTTCAACGAGGAGCGCTACGAGGGCAAGACGATCGAGGACCTCCGCACGGAGCTCGCCGCCAACACGGGCGAGAACGTCCGCATTGCCCGCTTCGCCCGCTTCGAGGTGGGGCAGGAGTAGACCGCTTGGCCTCGGCTCAGTTCAGCCGGATCCTGCTGAAGATTTCCGGGGAGGCCCTGATGGGCGATCTCGCCTATGGGACCGACCCCGCGCAGATCGAGCGCATCGCCAACCAGGTGCGCGAGGTGAGGGGTCGGGGAGTGGACGTGGCGATCGTGGTGGGCGCCGGCAACATCTACCGCGGGCTCGAGGGCGCCGCGGAGGGAATGGACCGCGCCACGGCCGACTACATGGGGATGCTCGCCACCGTCCTCAACGCGCTGACGCTCCAGGACGCGCTCGAGAAGGTGGGGGTCGACACCCGGGTCCTCTCGGCCATGGCGGTCACCGAGGTCGCCGAGCCCTACATACGCCGCCGCGCGATCCGGCATCTCGAGAAGGGCCGCGCCGTGATATTTGCGGCCGGGACCGGCAACCCGTTCTTCACGACCGACACCGCCGCCGCCCTGCGGGCGCTCGAGATCCATGCCGAGGCGATCCTGATGGCGAAGAACGGGGTGGAGGGCGTCTACACGGCTGATCCCTCGATTGACCCCGACGCCGAGTTCCTGCCCGAGATCAGCCACCGCGAGGCGATCGAGCGGGGCCTGCGGGTGATGGATTCGACCGCCCTCTCGCTCTGCATGGACAACGACCTGCCCATCTACGTCTTCAACATGGCGGACGAGCGCAACATAGATAGGATCGTCAGCGGAGAGAGGGTCGGCACCTTGGTGTCGTCAAAGCCGGCCACCGAGCCGGCTCCGCGGGTGCGCACATGACCATGGAGATGATCGACGAGCTGCTGGCGGACGCCACCGAGCGGATGCAGAAGTCCGTCGATGCGACCCGCGGGGAGCTCGCCACGGTGCGCACGGGCCGCGCCTCACCCCATCTCCTCGACCGCCTCCAGGTGGACTACTACGGCGCCGAGACCCCGCTCCAGCAGCTCGCCCAGGTGGCGGCGACCGATGCCCGCATGCTCACCGTGACGCCGTATGACAAATCCTCGATCTCGGCGATCGAGAAGTCGGTCATGGAGTCCGACCTCGGGCTGACCCCTTCCAACGACGGCAATGTCATTCGCCTGCAGATCCCCGAGCTCACCGAGGAGCGGCGCAAGGAGCTGGTCAAAGTCGTCCACGGGGTGGCCGAGCAGGGCCGTGTCGCCATCCGGAATATCCGCCGCGACGTGATGCAGGACCTCCGTGAGCTGAAGAAGGAGGGCGAGGCCGGCTCAGACGAGGAGCATCACGGGGAGACCGAGCTGCAGAAGCAGACCGACGCCTCCATCGGCGAGATCGACACTCTCTTGAAGGGCAAGGAGGAGGAGATCCTCGAGGTCTAGCCACGGCTGGTCCTGGAGGTCCTCCTGATGCCAGCCGAGTACGTCGCGATCATCACCGACGGCAATGGCCGCTGGGCGCAACAGCGAGGCCTGCCGGTGATCGAGGGCCACCGCGCGGGGGCCGACGCGGTCAAGGAGCGCCTCCGCGACGCCGTCGAGCTGGGGGTCAAGGAGCTCACGGTCTACTCGTTCTCGACCGAGAACTGGACCCGGCCGCGCGAGGAGGTCGACGGGCTGATGGCGATGTTCGCCGAGCGGATCGACAGGGAGACGCCCGAGCTCGACGAAGAGGGTGTCCGCATGCGATTCATCGGTCGCCGCGAGGGGATCAGCGAGGAGCTCACGGGCCGCATGGACTGGGCCGAGTCCCAGACGGCCTCGAACGACCGGATCACCCTCTTCGTCGCCTTCAACTACGGCGGGCGGGCCGAGATCCTCGACGCCGCCGCGGCGTACGAGGGGGGCGGAGAGGAGGAGTTCCAGAGCCACCTGTATGCCCCCGAGATGCACGACCCCGATCTGCTGATCCGCACGAGCGGCGAGCAGCGGATCTCCAACTACCTGCTCTGGCAGTGCGCCTACTCCGAGTTCGTCTTCCGCGACGAGCTCTGGCCCGACTTCGGCCGCGAGGCCTTCGAAGCCTCCCTCGCCGAGTACGAGGAGCGCCAGCGGCGCTTCGGGGCAAGGGACTGATGATCGAGGATCTCGACCCGCCCTCATTCGACTTCGGGCGGGATCGCGAGGAGCGCAGCCGCCCGCGGGAGCGGGAGCGGGAGCGGGGCTTCCTGCCGGACCCCGAGGACCTGCTCGACTTCGACGAGCCCGTGGAGGAGAACGCGCCGGAGCCCTCGCCGCCCGCACGTTCGCGCTTCCAGCGTCTGGTGCCCGAGATGTCCGAGACCACCGCCCGGGTCGTGGTCGCCATTCCGTGGATCGTCTTCGCGATCGCGATCGTCGGCATCGGGGGGGACGTCTTCGCGCTTGCGATGGTCGGCCTCGGAGTTCTCGGCCTCCGTGAGTTCTTCCGGATGTCGGCCTCGATCCGCCCGATCGTGCTGCCCGGGTACGCGACGGTCGCGGCGATGGTGATCGCCGCGCACTTCGGCGACTCCTTTCAGATCCTGCTGGTCTTCGCGGCGCTCTTCCCGCTCGCGTTCGTGTTCGCCGCGGTGCGCCGCTCGCACGAGCTGATCACGACCTCGATCGCGTTCACCGTGCTCGGCGTCGCCTGGATGGGGCTCGGGTTCTCCCACGCCGTCCTGCTCCGCGACCTGCCGACGCATGGCGCGGCCCTGCTGATCGACGTGCTCGTCGCCACGTTCCTCAGCGACACCGCCGCCTACGCGGCCGGCCGCCTCTTCGGCACGCGGAAGATCACACCGCGGATCTCACCGAACAAGACGCTCGAGGGGTTGTTCGGCGGCTTCGTCGGCGCCACCCTGGGCTTCTGGTTCGCCGGGCTCTACCAGGACTGGCTGCCCGGGATCGACGCCCTGGTGATGGGCATGTGCATCGCCGTGGTCGCACCGATCGGCGACCTGTTCGCCTCGATGCTGAAGCGGGACCTCGGCGTCAAGGACACCGGCCGGCTCTTTGGGCCCCACGGAGGTTTGATCGACCGCCTCGACGCCGTCCTCTTCACCGTTGTCGCGGGCTACTACCTCTCGGTCGCATTCGTCTACTGACGGGACTTAGGGGCCGCTCAAGTCCCGGCCGTAGCTTGAAGAGCCATGGCTCTGGTCGTGATCATGGTCTTTCTCGCCCTGGTGGCGATCTACGTCGTGCTCGCCAACCTGATCGCTCGAAACCGCGGCTACTCGATCCCGGGCAAGACGGTCGTGCGCTGCAGCAAGGGCCACCTGTTCACGACGACTTGGATCATGGGCGGATCCCTGAAGGCGCTCAGGCTTGGGCCGACGACGAGGTACCAGTACTCCCCGGTGGGCCACCACTGGGCGATCGTCCACCCCGTCAAGGGAGCCGACCTGACCGACGACGAGCGCAGAATCGCCGCGGCCGCGTCGGTCTGACAGAGAGAAGGCAAAGGCTGCGGGAAGGCGTCTACCCGCGCCGCCGACGGGCCTGCACCGAGGCAACGGTCAGGTCCGCCGGCGCGCCCGGGGCGTCCAGCGGGCGTTCCGAGCCGAACTTGAAGCGGCGACCGTCGAGCTCCTCGCGGACGCTGTCGGAGACGAGGACCTCGCCGCCCTTGGCTGCGTCGCCCACGCGGGCGGCGATGTTGACGTCGACGCCGAGGAAGTCGCCCTTCACCTTGCGCGGCGTGCCCCGGTGGACGCCGGCACGCTGCTCGGGGCTGTAGTCCTCGACCTTGATCTTCGAGATCGCGCGCTGAGATTCGAGAGCGGCCCTGACCGCCTGCTCGGCCTCGCTGAAGACGGCCATGGCTCCGTCCCCGAGACGCTTGACGACCGCGCCCTTGTTGGAGGAGATCGCTTTCTGCTCAGCGTCGCCGACCTGGCGCAGGACCTCGAGCGCCGCCTCGTCCCCGACGTCCAGCGTCCAATCCGAGAAGCCGACCAGATCGGTGAAGAGGATGGCGACGTCCGCGTTACCCCGACGCCGTCTCTGGGCCTCCGAGAGCGCCTGCCATGCCTGCAGCGCGCCCTTGCCGATCTCGCGCATGGCGCTGGGGCCCTCCGGCTGCACCTCCTCCACGAGGCGCTGCATCGTCTGGGGCATCTCGGAGGTCTCCGGCTCGCTCCCGGGGATCAGGCCCCGCAGGAATCGGGCCGTCTTGACGAGCTGCGGATTGGAGTCCGTTCGCCGGACTACGTCGCGAATGCTCTCGGCGTCGACTGACTGATCGGACTTCTTGCGCCTGGCACGCCTGGGTGGCATGCATGCATCCTCGCAACGGCGCAACTTCTTCGCCTCATGCTGTTTCGTCACGCGAACGCTCACGACGGCATGAAAGGGAGTGGTTCTGGATGAAGAAGCTGCTCAAGCGGCCCTCACCGGCGACGGTGATTGCCTTTATCGCGCTATGTGTGGCGCTCGGCGGTGGCGCGTACGCGGCCACCGGCAAGAAGGTTGAGTACAAAGGCCTCAGCAAGGACGCCCGCCTGAAGGTCCTGGGTGTCGGCTCGACGAACGCGCAGACGGGCACGACGCCCTGTGACCCGGCCAGCGCGTCGCAGTTCACCAAGTGCACGTCGGTCGACGTGAATGGCTCGACGGGCTTCCCGCGCAAGTACCTGCTCGTCGCCGACGGCACCGCCAACGGCGGCAACGGCGTGTGCCACCTCGAGGTGGACAACACCGAGATCAACGGCACGAAGACCAACGTACGCGGAGCCGCTGGAGAGGCCGGGTTCGGCATCAACATCGTCACCACGGCACAGGGCGGCAAGCACCAGTTTTCCCTGGCCTGCACCGAGGAGACCAGCGACCTGATGGTGCATCAGTTCGAGCTCTCGGCGGTCCAGGTTCGCTAGACAGCCGAGCGCCTATGTATCTCGACGACGGGAGGCCCACGGGCCTCCCGTCGCCTTTACGGACGGTTTCGGCTGAGACCTACACTGGGGCGCCGTGAAGCGCGTCCTCGTACTCGGATCGACCGGGTCGATCGGCACGCAGGCCCTCGACGTGATCTCCGCGAGCGACGGACTGCAGGTCGTCGGCCTGTCGGCGGACTCGAACTGGGAGCCCCTGCTGGAGCAGGCTCGCCAGCACGGTGTGCCCGCGATCGCACTCGCCGACCCCGAGGCTGCGGAGCGCGCCTCCTCGGATTGGGACGGCCAGGTGCTCGCCGGCGAGGAAGGCGTTCGCGAGCTGATCGTCCAATCGAAACCCGACCTGGTCCTCAACGCCGTGGTCGGCGCAGCCGGGCTCGGCCCGACGATCGTTGCCCTCACCGAGGGCATCGATATGGCCCTCGCCAACAAGGAGAGCCTGGTGATCGGTGGCGAGTTGGTTACAGCGCTCGCAGAAGCGACGGACGCGCAGATCGTGCCGGTCGACTCCGAGCACTCGGCGCTCTACCAGTTGATCCGCTCGGAGCAACCTGGCAACGTCGAGCGGCTTGTCCTCACCGCCTCGGGCGGGCCGTTCCGCGGTCGAACGGATCTCGCGGGGGTCAGCCCCGATGAGGCGCTCGCCCATCCGACCTGGGAGATGGGCGGCCGGATCACCATCGACTCGGCGACGCTGATGAACAAGGGCTTCGAGATGATCGAGGCGCATCATCTCTTCGGCGTCCCCTATGAGCGGATCGATGTCGTCGTGCACCCGCAGTCGATCGTCCACGCGCTCGTCCACCTGAATGACGGCGCCTCACTGGCTCACCTCGGCTACCCCGACATGCGAGTGCCGATCTCCTACGCGCTCCACCGACCTGAGCGCGCCGACGTCGACGTGCCGACGCTGGACCTGGCGAGCGTCGGCGAGCTCAGCTTCGAGCAGCCGGACACCGACACCTTCGCCTGCCTTCGCCTGGCCCGCGAGGCCGGGGAGGTCGGGGGGACGGCGCCGTGCGTCCTGAACGCCGCGGACGAGGTGGCCGTCGAGGCCTTCCTCGCCGAGCGCATCCCGTTCACCGGCATCCCGGAGGTGATCGATCGCACTCTGCAGGCGATCCCCGGGGTGCCGGTCCGCAGCTTCGACGATCTCTTCGAAGCCGACGCAGCGGCGCGTGAGCACGCCCGCGGTTTGATCGAGGGCCTGGCAGTAGCGTGAGCTGGCTCCTCGTCGTCGTCGGCTTCTCGGCGCTCATCATCCTGCACGAGTTCGGGCACTTCATCGTGGCCAAGGCCACCGGGATGCGCGTCGAGCGCTTCTTCCTCTTCTT
Organism: Solirubrobacterales bacterium; assembly: GCA_036519915.1. GTDB lineage: Bacteria > Actinomycetota > Thermoleophilia > Solirubrobacterales > 70-9 > DASUPK01. The sequence continues at coordinate 15,793 of DATDKQ010000215.1, forward strand.
CCCCCCGAAGCTGGTCAGCGTGAAGCGCGGCGAGACCGAGTATGGGATCGGCATGATCCCGCTCGGCGGCTTCGTGAAGATCACCGGGATGAACCCGGAGGAGCTGGAGCCCCGGGACGATCCAGAGCAGAGCAACTTCGGGCGCTCCGGCCTCGAGACGGATGACGCTGGCCGGGACACCCCTCAGGGCCTCCTGGAGCGCGTCGAGGCCTCAGGCCAGGACCCGAACGAACGAGAGGAAGAGCTCTCCCCCGAAGTCCTGAAGCGCGCCTACTACAACCAGCCGGTCTGGAAGCGGGTGGTCGTGATCGCCGCCGGCCCCGCGATGAACATCCTGATCGCCTTCGTGATCCTGTTCTTCCTCGCCTTCAGCCTCAACCAGATCACCGGGCCGGGGCTGAAGATCGCCGATCTGACCGACGACTCACCCGCGAAGACGGTGCTCGAGCCGGGCGACAAGGTCGTCTCGATCGATGGGCAGACGCTCGACAACTTCAACGGCACCGAACGCGCCGACAAATTCCGCAACCTGATCGGATCGCACAAGTGCGCGGGACAGCAGACCGACGGCTGCCAGGCGAGCACGCCCGTGTCCCTCGTCGTCGACAGGAACGGGCAGCGGGTGCCACTTCAGATCACCCCGAAATACGACCCCACCGCACAGCAGGTGCTGCTCGGAGTCCGGTTCGAGCCGACCGATGTCACACCGATCGATACTCCCGGTCAGGCCGCCGACTATGCGGTGGACACGATGTGGCTGATCACCTCGAAGACCGTGTCGGCGATCTCCCGCATCTTCCTGCCGGAGCAGCGGGAGCAGCTCTCCGGCCCGGTGGGGAGCTCTCGCGCCCTGAACGAGGCAATCGGGTTCGGCACTCAGGAGGCGTTCTTCGTTCTCGCCCTGATCAGCCTCTCACTCGGGGTGATCAACCTCTTCCCGTTCCTGCCGCTCGACGGCGGGCACATCTTCTGGAGCCTCGTGGAGAAGGTCAGGGGACGCCGGGTCCCGTTCAGCGTGATCGAGCGCGCCAGCGCCATCGGGTTCCTGCTCATACTGTTGCTGTTCGCGGTCGGGCTCACGAACGATCTGGGGCGCCTCGGGGATGACGCTCTGAACCCGCGGTAGCCGCGGCGGCTAGGCCAACTTCGCGTCCAGACCGATTTCGATCGCACCCAGGGCACGCGAGACGGGGCACGTCTTCTCGGCCTCCTCGGCGTGCTCCTGAAACTCGGCGTCATCGATTCCCTCGACCTTCACCTCCGTGGTGAGGTCGCTGCGGGTGATCGAGAACCCGCCATCGTCCCTGTCGAGATGAACGACCGCGGTCGTCCTCACGGAATCCGGCTCGTGGCCCGCTTGGCTGAGCAAGGCGGCCAGCTGCATCGAGAAGCAGCCGGCGTGCGCGGCGGCGATCAACTCCTCGGGGTTGGTGCCGTCTCCCTCCTCGAAGCGCGAGGCGAATGAGTACGGGCCTTCAAAAGCCCCGCTCCCGAGAGACATGGTGCCGCTGCCGCGCGCCAGGTTGCCACTCCACTGGGCTGACGATGATCTGGTCGGCATTTCCTTCCTCCTGGTGTAGCGTTTTCCCAAGTTCTACCGAGGAGAGGGGAGCTGTCTGTGGAGGTCACGACTTCAGAACGCCACGCCAGCGGTGGTGAAGCGCCCGAGCTGTCCGCGCCGAACCTGGTCAAGGCTTTCTACGTTCAGGTCGATCGCCTCGGCGACGATCTGGCCATCCGCGACGAGGCCCGTGAGAAGGAGATCAGCTGGACCGAGCTCCGCGACGCCGTGCACAGGATCGCGGGCGGACTGGCGAAGCTCGGCGTCGAGAGGGGCGACACCGTCGCGATCATGTTGAACAACCGCTGGGAGTTCATCCCGTGCGATCTGGCCGCAGTCTCGCTGGGGGCGGTCCCCTACTCGATCTACCAGACCTCCGCTCCCGAGCAGATCCAGTACGTGCTCTCGGACGCCGAGAGCAAGGTGGTGATCACGGAGCAGGCCTTCATCGACCGGATCACCGAGGCTCGCGGCGAGCTGCCCGCCCTCGAGCAGGTGATCGTCGTTGACGGAGAGGGTGGCGACCACACGCTCGACGAGCTGATGGAGATGGATCCGGAGTTCGACCCGGCCGAGACCGTGGAGTCCATCGGGCCCGACGATCTGCTGACGCTGATCTACACCTCGGGGACGACCGGCCCTCCCAAGGGGGTCCAGCTCACACACCGCAATCTGCTCTTCGCCGTGGCGACGGCCGACGGGATGATCGAGCTGCCGGAGCGCGGCGGGAAGGTGATCTCTTGGCTGCCGGCCGCGCACGTCGCCGAGCGGAACGCCCACTACTACCTGCCGGTAACCAAGGGGCTCTCGGTGACCGTCTGTGCCGACCCCCGCAAGATCGCCGAGTTCCTGCCCAAGGTGAACCCAACGTGGTTCTTTGCCGTACCGCGGATCTTCGAGAAGCTCAAGTCCGGACTCGAGGCAATGATGGCCGGGCTGCCCGAGGAGCAGCGCGGGCTGGTGCAGGATGGCCTCGAGGCGTCGCTCCAGAAGGTCCGCCTCGAGCAGGCCGGGGAGGAGGTGCCCTCCGAGATCGCCGAGGCCGCGGCCCAGGCGGACGAGCAGATGTTCTCCCAGCTGCGCAAGCAGCTCGGCCTCGACGAGGCGCTCGCCGTCAACGCCGGCGCCGCGCCGACCCCGCTCGAGGTGCTGGAGTTCTTCCATGCGATCGGGATCCCAATCGGCGAGCTCTGGGGGATGTCCGAGACCTGCGGCCTCGGCACCATCAACCCGCCCGACCGGATCAAGCTCGGCACTGTCGGCCCGCCCACGCCCGGCGTCGAGATCAGGTTGGACGATGACGGCGAGGTCCTGATCAAGGCGGACTGCGTCATGCCCGGGTACCGGAACATGCCCGAGAAGAACGAGGAGGCGTTCACCGATGACGGCTGGCTGCGGACCGGCGACATCGGCGAGATCGACGAGGACGGTTATCTGACGATCGTCGACCGCAAGAAGGAGCTGATCATCAACGCGGCCGGCAAGAACATGTCGCCGGCGAACATCGAGTCACACCTGAAGACCGCCAGCCCGCTCATCGGCCAGGCCGTGGCGATCGGCAACGCGCGGTCCTACAACGTCGCCCTGATCACGCTCGACCCCGACTTCGCGCCCGTTTGGGCGAAGCAGAACGGCCTCGATGGCAAGTCGTTCGAGGAGCTGGCGGGGGAGGAGTCGGTCCGCGAGGCGGTCCAGGCCGCTGTCGATGAGGCGAACGAGAAGATGGCGCGGGTGGAGCAGATCAAGAAGTTCACGATCCTGCCCGAGCCGTGGGAGCCCGGGGGGGACGAGCTCACCCCGACGATGAAGCTCAAGCGCAAGCCCATCGACGAGAAGTACGCCGAGGAGATAGAGGCGTTCTACTCGGGGTAGCTACTGCCGTCCTTCTTGCAGCTCAGCGCTTCTTCTTTTTCTTGCACTTCTTCTTCTTGGCGACCTCGGCCGAGCGCTTGTGCTTCTTCTTGCACTTGCGCTGTCGGACATTCCCAGCCGGGTTGATCGGCGAGGCGGGGTTGCCGGGCGGGGTTGTGCATGGCGTCTCGGTCGGCGTCGCAGCGTTGTTGCGGGGCGGGTTGGTGGAGAGTGCGAAGTCAGCCGAGCTGTTGTTCGTGTCGTCGGCGAGGTCGAGCGCCGTCGCGCAGCCCCGAGTGATGCTTCGTTCGAGCGTGGATTCGAATGGCGTCGCCACCGCGGGTGTTCCGGCCGATGGCAACGTGCCCGTGAAGTTGCCGTAGGAGACACAATCGATCGGGGTATAGGTCGGCGAGTTGTTGTACGAGAAGCAGACCGCACCGTCCTGGCCCGTCATCTGGAGGTTGTCGACAGGGGCAACGAAATCGGCGTTGACCCCCGAGGGCTGGAACAGGCTGCTGATCAAGATCGTCCGCTGATTCTGGCCGTTGGGAGAACCAGGGTGGGGTCCGGGTCCAGACCCGATCACGTACAGCGAGTTCTGTGCCCCGCTCGGATCGAAGGTGCGGATCACCGCATTGCCGGAGATCAGATTTTGCCCAGCCGAGTACGCCTGCAGCTCCACCCACTCACCGCCGAGGGGATTGCTCGAGGGATGGATCTGGCGAATCAGATTCTCGTGGTAGCTGGCGCTGGCGGTTGTGCACCACGCGAGAGCAGCCACGGTCGCGAGCGACGCGATCAGGACGAGACGGCGAATCATTCCATCTCCCTCCTTAGCTCCCTGGATGCCGCGATGCTCTCACCTGGGGGCTCGCGGCGCAAGGCTCCGATCACTTCTGGCCGATCACGATCGGGACGACCAGGCCCGGGGCGCCGGTGGTGCCCGGGGCCTTCTTCTGCTTGAGCACCTTGCCGCGGAACTTCTTCTTGTGGGTGACCTTCTTCTTCACCTTGACGCCGCAGTCGGCGTTTGCGAGAGCCTGCTTGGCGTTGACCTTCTTCAGCTTGTGCACATTCGGCACGTTGCAGAAGCTGACGATCGCCTGCAGCGGCAGCTCATGGCCCTCTATGCCGGTGAACGACCCCTGGGTGCCATCAGCGAATGGAGGAAGGCATAGGCGTCCACATCCGCGTTGTTCCCCGTGAAGTAATCCGGGATGTCGTGCCCCGGGTTGATTTGGAGGCCGATCGAATCGCCGTTTGAGATCGGCAACGAGGTGGACGAGGTATGGACGGTGTCCGTGGAAGACGTGACGGCGATCGCCACCGGGCTGGTCGCGACGCCCAGGAAGTTCGTCGGGCTCGCCTGGCGCAGGATCCGAAGCATGTAGATCGCTCCCGTGTCTCCGCTGCGGACGGACCACGACGTGACCAAGCCGTTGGCAGGGGACTTGAAGGGATGAGTCGAGAGGCCAGCCGATGCGCCGTTCTGCACAGCCACGCACCCCGTGCAGAGAGCCGGAACGGCGGGGAAGCTGAGCGGGCTCCCGAGTTGAGCGGTGTCGGCTGAAGCAACCGCCGGCATCAGTGCGGCGGCGCTCAGACAGATGCTGAAAGCAACGGACCTCAGCCTGCGGTTCATCCACGATCCCTTCCTTGGCTCCCCACGGATCTGGGCCGATCCTCTCAGATTGCGAACTCCGCTGCAAAAGCTCCGGATTCACGCCCCGTAAACGCCGCCGCGGCGCCCACAGCTACCCTGTGCCCGTGGCTTCGAAGCGCCAGATCTTCGTGCGCGATGTCCCCATCGGGGGCGGCGCACCCGTCGCAGTGCAGACGATGTGCAAGACCGAGACTGCGAACCTCGAGGCCACGATGGAGCAGATCCGCACCGTGGCGGAGGCGGGAGCGGACCTCGTCCGCGTCGCCGTCCCGCGCGACAAGGATGTCGAGGCGCTGAAGGCGATCGTCAAGGAGTCGCCGATCCCGGTGATCGCCGACATCCACTTCAACCACACGCTCGCGCTGAAGGCGATCGATGCCGGCGCCGACTGCATCCGCCTCAATCCGGGAAACATCGGCGGCCCCGAGAAGGTCGCAGAGGTGGCCAGGCGGGCGACCGAGGCGAACGTGCCGATGCGGATCGGGGTCAACTCCGGATCGCTCCCCAAGCATCTGCATGAGCTGGAGCGTCGGAACTCGGTCGAGGCACTCGTCCAGGCCGGCGTCGAGTTCGTCGAGCTGATGGAGTCGCTCGACTTCGAGAACTTCAAGATCTCGATCAAGTCCACCAACGTCCCGAACACGATCGCCTCGAACCGGCTGCTGGCGGAGAAGGTCCCATATCCGATCCACCTCGGGATCACCGAGGCGGGCACGAAGTGGTCGGGCTCGCTGAAGTCGTCGGTCGGGCTCGGCACGTTGCTCGCCGACGGGGTGGGGGACACCATTCGGATCAGCCTCTCGACCTTCCACGCGGAGGAGGAGGTCAAGGTCGCCTGGGAGATCCTCAAGGCCCTGCACCTGCGCGAGCGGGGACCGGTCCTGATCGCCTGCCCGACCTGCGGACGCCTCCAGTTCGACATGGACACCGTCGTGGCCGACATCGAGCAGCGGCTCGAGGCATACACAGAGCCGATCGAGGTGGCGGTCCTCGGCTGCGCCGTTAACGGCATCGGCGAGGCCTCGCACGCGGACTTCGGCATCACCGGCGCCAAGGACGAGGGGCTGATCTTCGCCAACGGCAAGCCGCTCCGGAAGGTGAAGCAGGGCGAGCTGGTGGACGCGCTGTTCGCCGAGATCGACAAGTCCCTGGATCGCGGCAAGGTCCACGTCGATGAGGAGAAGTCGCGCGAGGGCGCCGACTGGCTGGCGAAGATCGAGGAAGAGAACGCCGGCGAGCTCACTCCCGAGCGGATCGCCGCGATGGAGAAGGCGGAGACGCCGACCGAATCGGAGCGGGTGCTCACCGACGGCGAGGGTCCTGACCTCGAGGAGGGCGAGCCCTACCTCAAGCCGGTCAAGGTGAAGCAGACCGTGCTCGACGAGGAAGACTCGCCGACCACGGGCCGCCGCTTTACGCGCGCCTGAGCTCGGACCAGCGCTTTAGCCTGACCGGGAGGACCTGGGTCGCGGGGTTGGCTCCGGCGCCGACCGCAATCAGTGGACCTTCGCTACGTCACGAGCGGAAGCTCGAACCAGACATGGGTGCTGCCCTCGTATACGGCCCAGCGTGAGGTCAGCTTTTCGACGACCTTCAGCCCGTGACTGCCCCTCTGACTGGCCTCCTTGATGTCGGGAATCGCGGCAGACGGGTTCCCCTGGTCGGCCACCTCGCCGCGGATCGTCTCGTCTCCGATCAGGAGCGCGAGAGTGATCGGCCTGCCTGGACCATGCGCGACCGCGTTGTTGACCAGCTCAGTGACCACCGCGGTGAGGTCGATGAGCGTCGCGGCGGGCAACGAATCGGCGAAGCGCTGCCGAAGCGCCTGACGCGCACGCCAGCCGGCCTCGGTATCGGGCGACAGAACGAGCCGGAACTCCTCCGGTTGTGTCGGCTCACTGCTTCCTTGCATGGCCCTCCGAGCGTTCTGATGCCCCTGTGGCCGTTAGAACCTAGTACGCCTTGGCGAAGATCGCCAATACGCGTGCCGGGCCGCCGGTGATCACGCAGCGGGCATCGCCGGGGAGCTCCTCATCGAACGGGATGACGCGCGCGCTGACGCCGAGCTCGCCCATCGTCTCGATAGTCCCGACCTCCTCGCTCCAGGGAGCCTTGACGAAGCCGCCTGAGTCGGTGTCGTCGCCCGAGAAGAACTCACGGAACTCGTCCAGCGTGGTGATGTCGTCGCGGGTGCGCTCGCGAAGACGCTCGCTGGCCTCCTGGTAGTAGCCCAACTGGATGTCGCCGAGGACGCCCACCACCGCCTCGCCGACGTCCTCGCGCGGGATAGCGTCGCGGGAGAGCCCCGGATCGTCGCGGCGGGTCACGGTCACCACGCCGCCCTCGATGTCACGCCCGCCGAGCTCGATCACCACCGGCACTCCCTTTCGGATCCACTCCCAGCGCTTCTCGGCCGGCTTGCGCGGGCGGGTATCGACCTCGACCCGCACTGGGACTCCGTCCCACGACTCGCCCGCGATCTCCGCCTGCAGCTCATCGGCGGCCTGCAGGACCGCGGTTGGGTCGTCCCTCGTGATCGGGACGATCCGGACCTGGCGCGGCGCAATCCGCGGCGGCACGCGGAGGCCGTTGTCATCGCCATGCGTCATCACCACGGCGCCGATCATCCGGGTGGTCAGTCCCCAGGAGGTCGTGTAGCAGGGCTTGCGCTCACCATCTTCGTCGGTGAACTCCATGTTCATCGACCGAGAGAAGTTCTGCCCGAGGTAGTGGGAGGTCCCGCACTGCAGCGCCTTGCCGTCCTGCATCATCGCCTCGATCGAGAGAGAGATCTCCGCGCCCGGGAAGCGCTCGTACTCGGGCTTCTCGCCCGCGATCACCGGGATCGCAAGCTGGTTCTCGGTGAAGTCGCCGTAGACCTGCAGCATCCGCCGGGTCTCCTCGAGCGCCTCCTCCTCGGTGGCGTGGGCGGTATGGCCCTCCTGCCAGAGAAACTCGGTGGTGCGGAGAAGGACGCGCGGCCGCAGCTCCCAGCGGACGATGTTGGACCACTGGTTGATCATCAGCGGCAGGTCGCGGTAGGAGTTGATCCACTTCGCGAAGGAGCGGCCGATGATTGTCTCGGAGGTGGGGCGGACGATCAGCGGTTCGGGGAGCTCGGCGGCCGGATGCAGTGACCCGTCCGGGCCCTGCTCAAGCCGGTGGTGTGTGACCACCGCCATCTCCTTGGCGAAGCCCTCGACGTGCTTGGCCTCCTCCTCGAAATAGCTCAGTGGGATGAGCAGCGGGAAGTACGCATTGACCGCGCCCGTCTCCTTGATCGCGTCGTCGAGTGAGCGCTGCATCAGCTCCCAGATCCCGTAGCCCCAGGGCCGGATCACCATCGCGCCGCGAACGTGGTCGAGCTCCGCCACCTCGGCGTCACGCACCACGCTCTGGAACCACTGAGGGAAGTCCTCAGCCCGGTTCGGGGAAATTCCGGTTTTCGCCTTGCCTTCCATATGCTCGCCTCATGGCCCGCGGCCGCGGACAATCCTTGCGTACGGGACGGAGAAAGGGCTTCCGGCGGCAATTCGGGCTCGACCGCTCCGGGCCGCCACCGCGCCAGACAAGGCCCGGACAGCCGCTCCGCCCGTGGACGATCCCAAATGCGGTCGGCTACCTCCGCCTCGCCGCGCTGCCGGTGTTCCTCTACCTGGCGTTCTCATCCGGCGACGGCCGGGACGCCGCGGCGGCGGCGATCTTCTGGCTTGTCGCGGTGGGCGACTACGTGGACGGCTTCCTCGCCCGCGCCACGGGCCAGTACAGCCGCATGGGGGCCCTGCTCGACCCGGTCGTCGACCGGCTGACCATCCTCTGCGGCGTCGTGGTCTGCTGGCATTTCGAGCTGCTGCCGCGCTGGGCCCTGGCCCTGCTCGTCATTCGCGAGGTGGTCACGTTGATCCTCGGCGAGGTCTACCTGCGCCGGGTTGGGGAGCTCGAGATCAACTGGCTCGGGCGGATAGCGGTCACGCCGGTGATGGCGGCGATCTTCTTCGCCATGGTCTCCGACAGCTGGGTCTGGAGCGCGATGCTGATCTTCGGGGTCATCCTCGGCGTCCTCGGGACCATCGCCTACATCCGCACGGGGCTCAGGGAGATTGCAACCGCGTAGCCAAAACCCTGAAGTCGCGGTTGAGGCTGTGCTACCGACCTATAATCGCCTGCCCCCACCATCAAACGGGACGCGTCAGGCGCGCCCCTCGCACCTGCGGAGGAGTAGTTGGAGGACGAGACCTTTCCCGATATCGGCTCCATGAACGATCAGGAGCTCAAGGAGCTGATCGACAACCTGACCGCTGAGGAGCAGGAGGTTTCCTACCGCCGGCGGATCCTGCACGGTCAGATCGACATCCTCAGGGCGGAGCTGGTCAACCGCCTGCGCGAGAACCGGCCCGAGGGAGCGACGCTGATCAAGGGAGACGATGTACAGCGCCTCAGCGAGATCCTCGCCGGCCGCTCAGAGCCCCCGACCAAGCCACCGACCTAAGCGGGGCCCGACCGTGGCGATTCACTGCCCCGAGTGCGGCTTCGTCAACGCGGAGGGGGCGAACTACTGCCAGAAGTGCGGGGCCTACCTCTCCCGTCCTGACGGGAAGGACGAACCGACGACGATGACCTACACGGTCGACGAGTCGGGGGAGATGCACCAGGTCGACATCGATGAGGTGGTAGACCGCCACGGCGCGGCGCTCGTGATCCGCTCGGGTGGTGGCCGCGCGGGGGAGAGCTTCACGCTCGACGACGAGCGGATCTCGATCGGCCGGACCCCCGACGCCGGGGTCTTCCTCGACGACGTCACGGTCTCCCGCAACCACGCACTGCTCGTCCGCCGCAAGGACGGCCTCTACATCGACGACCTCGGATCTCTGAACGGGACCTACGTGAACCGCCGCCGGATCGAGTCGCACCAGCTTGAGGACGGCGACGAGATCCAAATCGGCAAGTACAAGCTCAGCTACCTGGAGAAGTGATGGAAGCCTCAACGCCCACACCGTTCGATCGCACCACCGTCGAGGGCGCGACGGACGGCGCGCCCTCGAACCGGAAGGCGCTCACCATCGGGGCCGTCACCAAGATTCTCGGCCGCGAGTTCGAGGACATCTCGATTTCCAAGATCCGCTACCTCGAGGACCAGAAGCTACTTGCGCCGCGCCGCACGCCTGGCGGCTACCGCCTCTACAGCCAGGCGGACGTCGAGCGACTGCGGACGATCCTGCGCATGCAGCGGGACGAGTTCCTGCCCCTGCGGGTGATTCGCCAGGAGCTCGCCGCTGGCGCGCGCCAGGAGCGTGGCGAGTCCGCCTCGCTTCGGCGGGCGGCCAGCGTCGACGCGGGCAAGGGCTCTCGCCTGACGCTCGAGGAGCTCGTCGACGAGACCGGCGTCGCCCCCGATCTGATCAAGGACCTCGAGGACTGGCGCCTGGTTCAGCCCGGCAAGGTCGACGGCACGAAGGTCTACGACGACACCGACCGCGAGATCGTCAAGGCGTGCTCGGAGTTGGCGAGGTTCGGGGTCGGGGGCCGCAACCTGAAGGTGGTACGCAGCAGCGCCGATCGCCAGGCGGTGCTGCTCGAGGCGGTGGTGGGCCCAGGGCTTCGATCCTCGAACCACAACGCCCGCCAGGAGGCGATCGAGAACCTGGAGAGCCTCGCCGCGGCCTGCAGCAACCTCACCCACATGCTGCTCGTCCGCGACCTGCGGAAGCTGACCGGCGAGGAGTAAGACCTCAGCCGATGGCACGCGTCGTCCGCAGGCGCCGGATCGCCGCGCCAGCCAGCGCGCTCTGGGACGTGATCACCGACCCGTACCACCTGCCGCGCTGGTGGCCCAACACCCAGCGCGTCGAGAACGTCAGCGAGGGCGAGCCCGCCGAGCGCAGCTGGACGCAGGTGCTCGGAACGCGCGGAGGGCGTGGAGTCCGGGCGGATTTCCGCGGCGTCGAGGAGAGCGACGGTCACCGCTACGTCTTCGAGCAGACCGTCGACGGGACCCCCTTCGAGCGCTTCGTGCGGAGGGCTCGCACCGAGATCAAGCTGGAGCCCAAGAACGGAGACACTCAGGTGACGATGGCCCTCGACCGCCAGCTCCGCGGGTTGTCGCGCCTCGGTTCCCCGATGATGCGGCGGGCGATCGGCCGCACCCTGAACGAGGCCCTCGACGGCCTCGAGACGGTCGCGACCGGAGCGGAGGGCTAGCGCTCTGACCGCGGGGATGAAGTGGTGGGGGTGGGGGGATCCCGAGCGCCGCGTGGAGCTCCCAGCGACGGCCGTCGCCGCGGTGCGCGAGGAGCTCGGCATTGAGCCCGGCGCCGGGAGCGAGCCGGTCTCGATCGACCAGGTCTCCCTGCCGGAGGCGCGCCCGATCCCCGATGCCGTGCGAGCGGCGGCCGGCGAGGTCCTCGATGGATCCGACGACCGCATCCGCCATGCCACCGGGCGCAGCTATCCGGACCTCGTCCGGCTGCGCACGGGACGCCTCGAGCACGCTCCGGACGCGGTCCTGCGACCGGCTGATGCCGCCGGCGTCGAGGCGGTTCTCGATGCCTGCGCAGCCGCCGGGATCGCGGTGGTGCCGTTCGGCGGCGGGACGAGCGTGGTGGGAGGGCTGGAGGCCCTCGCCGACGGGCATTCGGCTGTCGTCTCCCTCGAGCTCTCCGGCTTGCGGTCGGTGGAGCTCGACTCGCAGTCGCTCACCGCCCGGTTGGGGCCGGGCCTGACCGGGCCGGAGGCGGAGGCGGCGCTCGGTGCCCTCGGCGCCACCCTCGGCCACTTCCCGCAATCCTTCGAGGAGGCCACGATCGGGGGGTTCGCCGCCACGCGCTCCGCAGGCCAGGCCTCGAGCGGGTACGGCCGCTTCGACGACGTCGTCACGTCTATCGAGCTCGTCGCGCCGACCGGGCGACTCCGGACTCGCGAGATCCCTCACACCGCCGCCGGGCCGTCGCTGCGCGAGCTCGTCCTGGGCTCGGAGGGCACCCTCGGCGTGATCACCGACGTGAGCTGCCGGGTGCGCCCGTCCCCGCGAGTGCGGATCTACGAGGGCTGGATCGCCGAGGACTTCCACGCCGGCCGTGAGATCGTGCGCGACCTCGCGCAGCGGCATGAGGCGCCCGATGTCCTCCGCCTCTCAGACGAGGAGGAGACGCGGGTCTCCCTGGGGCTCGCCGGAACGGAGGGTCTTCGCAAGCGAGCCCTCGACGCCTATCTGTCGCTGCGGCGCCGCCGGGGCGGCTGCCTGATGATCTGCGGCTGGGAGGGGGAGCGGGACGACGTCAGCCGCAGGCGGGGAATCAGCCAGTCCAGACTCAGGCTGGGCGGCGCGGTGCCGCTCGGCCGCTCGGCCGGGAATGCGTGGTACAGGAACCGGTACGGCGGCCCCTACCTGCGCGACGAGCTGATGAGCATCGGGGTCATGGTCGAGACCCTGGAGACCGCGCACACCTGGAGCCGGCTCGACGAGCTCTACCGCGGTGTGGGGGAGGCACTGCGCGGGGCCCTCGGCGAGCGCTCGATCGTCATGTGCCACCTCTCGCATGCCTATCCGGACGGCGCCTCGCTCTACTTCACCTTCCTGACCCGGGCCAGGCCGGGAGAGGAGCTCGAGCAGTGGCGCGCGGCGAAGTCGGCCGCCTGTGAGGCCATCGTGGCGGCGGAGGGGACGATCACCCATCACCATGCGGTCGGCCGCGATCACGCCCCCTACATGCGCGCCGAGGTCGGTGAGCTTGGTCTGGAGGCCCTCCGCGCCGTCAAGGAGCGCCTTGACCCCACGGGGATCATGAACCCGGGCAAGCTGCTTCCCGCGGGCTAGGCACCGCCCCGATTCTGCGGCGGGGGGACTTTGGTCTCAAAGCGCCGCTTTGCACGGAAAGCAGTACTCCGTCGAGAGATACTCCGTGAGGGATGTCGGAGGAGAACGTCGAGATCGTGCGACGCGTTTACGTTGCGCTCAGCCAAGGCGACGAGGAGACGCTCCGCGACATCGCTGTGCCTGAGTTCGTCGTTGACTTCTCGCGCCGACTCGTCGATCCGGGTGTTCTGCGAGGTCGGGCGACGCGGCCCTTGCTGCCTTGGGCCAGATTCGCGAACCGTGGGACGACTGGCCCGTTTGGGAGCCGCAGGAGCTGATCGACGCGGGCGACAAGGTGCTCGCGTTCATCCGCACGAGCGCTAGGGGGAAGGGCAGCGGAGTCGAGGTCGAGGCGCATGTCTGGAATCTGTGGACGTTCCGCGACGGGAGGCTGGTCGAGCTGTGCTACTTCGGTGACGATCAAGCGGCTGCCCTCGAAGCCGCCGGGCTGTCGGAGTAGGCGCTTCGGACGAGAGGCGACGACTTCGGAACGTGATTAGAGACTGCTTTCGCGCGCCCTTGGCGCGTTCGTTCGAGCTATCCCTCGAGCGAGAACTTGACGGTCTGGTTGCCCCGGAAACAGCTGAAGGGCGTCAGGTTGCCGCCATTGCCGGTCACACACGAGAAACCCTCAGCGTCTCGTCGCTCCCCTGCGGGCGTAGGCGACCTGCCGCGCGAGCTCGGCTTCCTACCGGCTCACTGGTTCGGCAGCGAGGAGCCGGCGAAGAAGAAGAACCAGACCTCGAAGGCAAGCACGCACGCGACGACCGAGACGACCACCACCCGCTCAACGAGGCTGATCCCGAACTTGTGCCGCACG
>DATDKQ010000216.1:0-4431 GCA_036519915.1 Solirubrobacterales bacterium
CGTGATCGCAAATGCGTTCGTCGAGGACGGCGGGATCGAGGACGCGTACGCGCGCGCCGTCGAGGCGATCGGCGAGGTGCGCGAGAAGCTCCGCGAGCCGGTTCCGGCCGTCGAGCCCTCGGCCGGAGCTGCGGACGTCGCCTTTGAGTCCAACATGAGCCGCGACCAGTTCGAGTCGACTGTCTCCCGGATCATCGAATACGTCCACGCGGGCGACGCCTTCCAGGTGGTCCCCTCGCAGCGCTTCACGGCGGAGACGCCGGTGGAGGCCTTCTCGATCTACCGGGGCCTCCGGACGGTCAACCCGTCGCCGTACATGTACTTCCTCGACTTCGGCGACTTCGAGATCGCGGGCGCGTCACCTGAGCCGCTGGTCAAGGTCACGGGTCGCCGGGTGGAGACACGGCCGATCGCCGGCACCTATCCGCGCGGCGCCGACGAGGAGGAGGACCGCCGTCAGGCCGAGCGGCTGCTCCAGGACCCGAAGGAGCGGGCCGAGCACGTGATGCTGGTCGACCTCGGCCGTAACGACCTCGGGCGCGTCTGCGAGTACGGCTCGGTGGGTGTCGATGAGCTGATGGTCGTCGAGACCTACTCCCACGTCCTCCACATCGTCAGCCAGGTCTCCGGCCTGCTGCGCGAGGGTGTGAGCGCGATGGACGTGCTCCGCTCGGTGCTCCCCGCCGGCACGCTCTCGGGAGCGCCAAAGGTGCGCGCGATGCAGATCATCGACGAGCTCGAGCCGCACAAGCGAGGCTCGTACGGCGGGGCGATCGGCTACCTCTCCTATACGGGCGACCTCGACACCGCGATCCACATCCGCACCGTGGTGGTCAAGGACGGGCTGGTGCACGTGCAGGCGGGCGGTGGCACGGTCGCCGACGCCCAGCCGGCCTACGAGTACAACGAGTCGGTCAACAAGGCAAAGGCGGTCTTCCGTGCCGTGGAGCTCGCCGCCGAGCAGCCGGAGTGGCCGTGAGCGCGCAGCGAAGCGGAGCGCGAATCACAGGTGCGAGGCCCAGCGTCCTCGTCATCGACAACTACGACTCCTTCACCTACAACCTCGTTCAATACCTGGGCGAGCTCGGCGCCGAGGTCGGGGTCGTCCGCAACGACAAGGCGACCGTCGAGGAGCTCCGCGACCTGCGGCCCGATCGTCTCGTCGTCTCGCCGGGGCCCTGCACCCCGAAGGAGGCGGGCATCTCGGTCGAAGTGATCCGCTCCTTCGCCGAAGCCGGCACCCCCGTCCTCGGGGTCTGCCTCGGCCACCAGTCGATGGTCGAGGCGTTCGGCGGCACGGTCGTCCGAGGCGACCCAATCCACGGCAAGGACGCCGAGGTCCAGCACGACGGCAAGGCGATCTACGAGGGACTCTCCAATCCCCTGGTCGCCGGTCGCTACCACTCGCTGATCGCCGATCCGGATCTGCCTGACGAGCTCGAGGTCACCTCCACACACGGCGAGGTGGTCATGGGCGTGCGCCACCGCGAGCTCCCGGCTGAGGGAGTGCAGTTCCACCCCGAGTCGGTGCTCACCCCGCAGGGAAAGCGGCTGCTGGCTAACTTCCTCGGCGCCTAAGGGAGGCCCTCGAGATGCCGAACGACATCCTCACCCGCGCGATCGACGAGATCTGCGCCGGCACGCACCTGACCGCCGACCACACCTCCGCGGCCCTCGCGGAGATCATGGAGGGCCGCGCGAGCGAGGTGCAGACGGCCGCCTTCCTCGTTTCGCTGCGCGCGAAGGGCGAGACGGTCTCGGAGCTGGTCGGCCTGGCCCGGACGATGCGGCAGCTCGCCGCCCACGTCGAGATCGACAAGCCAGGGCTCGTGGACACGGCCGGAACGGGCGGAGGGCCGACCACCTTCAACATCTCGACCACGGCAGCGCTGATCGCGGCCGGAGCGGGCTGCCCGGTCGCGAAGCACGGGAACCGCTCCGCGACCAGCCGCTCGGGTTCGGCGGACGTGCTCGAGGCGCTAGGCGTCGACATCGAGCTCTCCCCGGACGAGGTGGCCACCTGCATCGAGGAGATCGGCTTCGGCTTCATGTTCGCTCCCAAGCACCACGCGGCGATGGCTCACGTGATCCCGGTTCGCAAGGAGCTCGGCGTGCGCACGATCTTCAACTTCCTCGGCCCGCTGACGAACCCCGCCGGCGCCGCCGCCCACCTGCTCGGCGTCTCCGATCGCAGCTACCAGGAGATCATCGCGGACGCCCTGCTGCAGCTCGGCTGCGCGCGGGCGCTGGTCGTCTCCGCCGACGACGGCATCGATGAGCTGAGCGTGGCCTCCAGGACACGCGTCATCGAGGTCGCCGATGGGGGCACCGAGGAGTGGTTCGTCGAGGCCGAGGAGCTCGGGCTTCAGCCGGCGCCGCTCGAGGCGATCCCGGGCGGTGAACCGGCCGAGAACGCCGCGGTCGTCAGATCCGTGCTCGGCGGGGAGGCGGGTCCGGCGCGCGACGTCTCGGTGCTCAACGCGGGTGCTGCGATCTATGTGGCCGGCGGCGCCGCGGACCTCCCGGAGGGCGTCTCCAAGGCGACGCAGGCGATCGACTCTGGGGCCGCACGCGACGTGCTCGAGCGTCTGGTCGCCCGCTCCCGCGAGCTCTCCGGTGCGGGCTGACCAGGTATGCGAGCTAGGGTCTAGCGCTACGAGATGGAGATGATCGAAGAGCTGGTCGATGCCGCGCGGGCGGGCGTGGCGCGGCGACGTGCTCAGGTACCCCTGGAGGATCTGGAGCGCCGGTTGGGCGAACGACCCGAGCAGCGGCCCTTTGGCGAGGCGCTGAGCCGGCCCGGCCTCTCGGTGATCGCCGAGTTCAAGCGCCGCTCACCTTCCGCCGGCGAGATCCGAGAAGGCGCCGAGCCTGCCGAGATCGCGCGGGCGTACGAGCAGGGTGGGGCCGCGGCCCTGTCGGTGCTCACCGACGAGGCCCACTTCGGCGGCTCGCTCTCCGACCTCACCGAGACCCGCGCAGCGTGCGAGCTTCCGGTGCTCCAGAAGGACTTCGTGATCGAGCGCTATCAGCTCTTTGAGGCGGCCCTCGCCGGGGCGGACGCCATCCTCCTGATCGTGGCGGCGCTCGACAGTCAGAGGCTGGCCGAGCTGCACGACGAGGCCAGGGGGCTCGACCTCGACTGCCTGGTCGAGGTCCACAGGGAGTCCGAGCTCGAGACGGCGCTGACCGTCGATGCCGACGTGATCGGGATCAACAATCGCAACCTCGACGACTTCACCGTGGACGTCCGGACCACCTTCGAGCTGATTACGGACGTCCCCGCCGGGAAGACCGTCGTCTCCGAGAGCGGCCTCGCGGACCGCACGACCTTGGAGCAGCTCGAGCGCGTCGGCGTCGACGCGGTGCTGGTCGGGGAGGCGCTGATGCGCGCGGACGACCCCGCTGCCAAGGTCAGAGAGCTGCTCGCCGACGAGGACTCGACCCGCGAGCATTTCCTCTAGGGCGATCCAGATTTCTTAAGGAACCGGTAGAGGGGGCTTAGAGAGGGTTAAGCGCCTGCACCGACACTCGCCTGCGTGCAGAGCGTCAAGAAATTCTTCTCGACCAGCTTCGGATCCGCCGTAGGCGGTGGGCTCGTCGTCCTGATCGGCGGGCTCATCCTGATCGAGGCCGGGGTCGTCGACACGGGGGACGACTCATCGTCGTCCGCGGTGGTGGCGCCCGCCGCCCTCGCCAAGCCCGCCAGCGACTCGTCGAGCAAGGGGCTCACGGTCCACGACATCTACCAGCGCGACTCCCAGGGTGTCGCCTTCATCAGCTCGCAGATCGTGCAGCAGACGCAGTCGGCGTTCGGGCTCCCGCAGCAGCAGCAGAGCACCGCCACGGGCTCGGGCTTCCTGGTCGACAACGACGGCCACATCCTCACCAACGCCCACGTCGTCCAGGGCGCCAAGCGAGTCGACGTTCAGCTCGGGGACGGCGCCACCCAGCAGGCCCAGATCGTCGGGACCGACCCATCGACCGACATCGCCCTGCTCAAGGTCGACAACACCGAGGGCGTCAACCCACTTCCGCTGGGCGACTCCACCAAGGTGGAGGTCGGCGACCCGGTCGTCGCGATCGGCAACCCCTTCGGGCTCGATCGCACCGTCACCACCGGCATCGTCTCCGCGCTGCAGCGCCAGATCCAGGCACCCAACGGCTTCTCGATCAGCGACGTCATCCAGACCGACGCCGCGATCAACCCCGGCAACTCCGGCGGACCGCTGATCGACGGTGCCGGTCAGGTGATCGGCATCAACTCCCAGATCGAGAGCCAGAGCGGCGGCAACGAGGGTGTCGGCTTCGCCGTCCCGATCAAGACCGCGGCCGACGTCGTGTCCCAACTCGAGAACGGGGGCGAGGTCCAGCGCGCCTATCTCGGGATCAGCGGCGGCGACATCACTCCGAGCATCGCCCAGGCTCTCA
>DATDKQ010000217.1:0-3598 GCA_036519915.1 Solirubrobacterales bacterium
CCGACCTGTGTCTCGGCGCGGAAGGGAACGTCTCCGGTGAGCATCTCGTACAGCACCACCCCGAGGGAGTAGACGTCGGAACGCTCGTCGACGTCCTCGCCCATCGCCTGCTCCGGAGCGACGTAGTCGGTCGTGCCGAGCACTCTGCCGGTCGCGGTCATCCCCTTCTGCTCGAGCGAGCGCGCAATGCCGAAGTCGGTCACCTTGGCGCGACCGTCCGGGTCGATCAGCACGTTCTGCGGCTTGACGTCGCGATGGACCAGCTTGCGAGCATGGGCAGCGGTCAGGCCACGGCCGATCTCGATCGCGTAGGCCACCGCCTCGTCGACGGGGATCTGTCCCTCCTCCTGGAGGCGGCGCTTCAGCGTGCGGCCCTCGATGTACTCGAAGACGATGTAGGGCCGGCCGTCATCCTCGCCGGCGTCGATCACCCCGACCAGGTTGGGGTGCGAGAGGCGCGCCGCCGCCCTCGCTTCTCGGCGGAAGCGCTCGAGCTGGTCCGCCTCGTCGGAAATCTCCCGATGGAGCAGCTTGATGGCGACCGGGCGATCGAGGACCTCGTCGAGTGCGAGGTAGACCGTCGACATCCCGCCTGAGCCCAGCTTCGACTCGAGCCGGTAGCGACCCGAGAGTACTGTCGAGCTCAAGCGTTCCAAAGCTTTGATGAGTCCATCGGCTGTATTTTCGCCCGCGGTCGACGTTTCCGCTGCGAGCGCCCGACCGAAATGATGACTGTCCAGGTCCGCTTCTACACCGACCCCGCCTGTCCCTGGTCCTGGGCGGCCGAGCCCGCGGTCAGGCGGCTGATGTGGGAGTTCGAGGCGGAGCTCGAATTCATCTGGGTGATGGGGGGGCTGGCTCGAAGCTATGAGCGCGCGAATCTCCTCGATGTGGTCTCGAAGTGGCTGGTCGATGCGGCGGAGGGCGGGATGCCGTGTGACCCGAGGATCTGGACCGAGAACCCCCTCGAGTCGACCTACCCCGCCTGCCAGGCGGTCAAGGCGGCAGCCGAGCAGGGCCCTCAGGCCGCCTACCGGTATCTGCGCACCCTGCGCGAGGGCATCATGTTCGAGCGCCGCAAGCTCGATCACGCCGAGGCCCTGATCGCCGCCGCAGGGCAGTCCGGGATCGACCGTCCCCGCTTCGAGATCGACCTCCGCTCGCACGCCATCACCGAGGCGTTCGGAGCCGACCTCGAGGAGGTCAGAAACCCCCCGGAGGAGGCCCGGGAGGCAGGAGCCATCCATCGCAGCAGCAAGGGCCGGGAGAGGATCAGCTTCCCGTCGGCGGTCTTCGTAGGGGAGGACGGCAGCCGCCGCGGCGTCTGGGGAAGCGATTCCGCCGACCTGGAAAAGATGCGGGAGGGAGCGTGGGCCGCCGGGGCGAAGCAGGCGAACGAGGGGTCCCTGGAGCCGCTCGACGCGATCCGCCGGTTCGGTCGCTGTGCGACGCGTGAGCTAGAGGTTCTCGCCGCCCGCCCGCTTCCCGTCGTGGAGGCCGAGCTCTGGGCGCTGGCGAGGGACTGGAAGCTGAAACCCGTCTCGGCGCTCACCGGGACGATCTGGGAGCGGGCCTAGGTTCTGACGACCGTTCCGGCCTCGCCGGTCGCCCTACCGATGCGTTTGGCGTCCGGATAGTGCGCGCGCAAGCGCTCGAGCGCGACCTCCTCGTCACCGCCCGCGACGATCACGCAGAACCCGCAGCCAAGGTTGAAGACCTCTCCCATCTCCTCGTCGCTGATCTCCCCCAGCTCCTGGATCAGGGTGAAGACCTCCGGGAAGGGCAGCGGATCGTCGATCTCATAGCCGACCTCGGCCTCCAGCCGCAGCAGGTTGCCGAGGCCGCCCGAGGTGATGTGCGCGAGGCCCCGGACGTCGACCTCGGAACGGAGCAGCTCGACGATCGGCCTGACGTAGATCTCGGTCGGCTCGAGCAGGATGTCGGCGAGGGGGCGCCCTAGTCGCTCGTCATCGAACGGGATCTCGGCAAGCGCCGAACGGGCGAGTGTGTAGCCGTTGGAGTGGAGGCCGGAGGAGGGGAGGCCGATCACCGGATCGCCCGGCTCGACCGAGGCGCCGGTCACCAGCGAGTTCAGCGCGACCAGCCCAAAGCAGGCGCCGGCCAGGTCCAGGCCGTTGATGATCTCGCCGAGCTGGGCCAGCTCGCCGCCCACGATCTCGATGCCGGCGAGCTCGGCGCCGCGGGCCAGGCCCGTGCCGATCGCCCCGGCGATCTCGGCGTCGGCGCGGTCGACCGCCAGGTAGTCCACCATCGCGAGCGGCTCGGCGCCCACGCAGACCACGTCGTTGACGTTCATCGCCACGCAGTCGATGCCGACGGTGTCCCAGCGGCCCAGTTGCTCGGCCAGCACGAGCTTCGTCCCGACGCCGTCGGTGCTGAGCGCGATGCCCGTCCGGTCGTCGATGCGGACCACGTTCGCGTAGTGGCCGCTGGCGATCACCTGGCGGCTCTCCGGGGGGGCCGCCGACGCCAGGGCGGAGACGAGGGCCGCGACAGCGGCATCGGCGTCCCCCTGGCTGACGCCGGCTCGCGCGTATGCGTCCTCCGTCACGGTGACTCCCCTCGCGAGGGGAACTCGGGCTCCGGCCCGGATGCGGACGCCCAGGTTGGTGCGCCATTACCTGCGGCGGCAGGCTGCCCGTCGGAGGAGGCGAAGCTAGCCGGTTGCGCGAAGCCGCGGAGGTCGGCCCGCCGCCTGCGGGAGCGGCGCCAGAGCCGGCCCAGCACCAGACCGGCGAGGCCGGCTCGGTATGCGGCATACGGCCAGAGCGCGCTGTCGCGCTCGACCACCCGGATCAGAGCCTGCGAGGCCAGGGTCGAGCCGAACGATGCAGCGGTCCCGGCCGCGAACGCCGCGCCCTGTCCGGGGGGCAGACGGCGGCGCCTCAGCCGCACGCCCTTGAGCACCGCCGCCCCGACGATCACCGGAAGGGCGACGGTCCGCGAGAGCATGTTGGCGTGCTGGCGGGTGAAGCCGCGCCAGCGGGCGACGCTGAGCGTGGCGCCGTTCCGCGAGATGCCCGGGGCGAGCGCCGCCGCCTGCGCGAAGCCGAGGGCGAGCCCGTCGGCGGCGGTGGCCTGTCCCCGATCCCGCTGCTGGGGGGTCCGGTCGGCAGCGATCATCGCGCCGGCCCCGGCGAGCAGGCCCGCGGCGGTGGGCGCCGGCCCACCGAGGTGGCGGTCGATGAGTCGCTCGAAGACAACGCCGAAGAGTGCCGCCGGCAGAAAGGAGAGGCCGAGCACGGCCGCCTTTCGCCGGTCAAAGGTGCGGAGCTCCTCGATGATCACCTGGCGCTGGCCGACGAGCAGCGCGGCAGCGGCGCCGGCGTGCAGCGCCACGCCGAAGGCCTTCTCCAGGTCGGCGTCGCCATCCTCGCGGCTCCAGCCCAGAAACCAGGGAACCAGGGTGAGGTGTGCCGAACTCGAGATCGGAAGAAGCTCGGTCGGTCCCTGGACCGCGCCGAGGACGATCGCCCTCGACGGTCTGATCACGACTCGATTGCGGGCTCGACCCGGCCGCGTCTGCGCTTCCAGAGCGCGTACACGATCAGAGCCACGATCGCGGCGAGCACCGCGT
>DATDKQ010000218.1:0-6556 GCA_036519915.1 Solirubrobacterales bacterium
CCGCTGGGGGCCTTCGTGTCGTTCCCGGGGATCGGCTCACCCGTTCCGGGCTGGGGTCCTTCGTCGGAACCGCCGCCGGAGCTCGGAGGGGTTGCCGGCGTGCTACCCGAGGGGGGCGGGGATCCGGCGCCGAAACTGCCACCGGCGGAACCGCCCCCCTGGTTGCCGCCGCCGCCCTGGTTGCCGCCGCCGCCACCCGCCGCGCCACCGCCACCCCCGGCCGGGCTGGCAGCGGGGACGGACGCAGAGGCGAGCTGGCCCGATGCGGCGCTCAGCGGAGCACCTGTGCCGCCGCCACCGCTACCGCCACCGGACGGGGGCGTCAGCTCGACGTTGGGGCCGGTGGACGAGATGCCCACGGCCGAAGGCCAGACGTTGAACGACACGATCCCGAGCAGAGTGACGAAGACGATCGCGGCGCCGGCGAGCAGGCCCCCGGAGGCCCCGATACCGACGATGAAACTCTCTGATGTCCGGCTCGCCGCGTGAGCCTCCCCTTCTCGCGCGGCGCGCCAATCGCGCGCACTCACAGTCCCTAGATCGTGCCTCATTGGTCGGACTATAAAAACCCCAATAGCGAGGTAAACGAGTGTTCTAAAACCGCACGTTGCGCCTTACCGACTAACGGGGAGGCTTCGCGCTACAGATAGCCGAGCGGATCGACCGCCTGCCCGTTCACTCGGACCTCGAAGTGGACGTGCGGACCGAGACAGTGGCCGGTGCAATCCGAGACGCCGATCACTTGCGCTTGTGCCACTTCCTGGCCAACCGAGACCAGGATCCGCTCCTGATGTGCGTAGCAGGTCGAGAGCCCGCCGCCGTGGTCGACGCAGGTGTAGTTCCCGTACCCGCCGACGGACCCGGCGATCGAGACGGATCCCGACGCGGCTGCGCGGATCGGCGTCCCGGTCGGGACCGCTATGTCGATCCCCTCGTGGAAGCTGCCCCAGCGGGGGCCGAAGCCCGAAACGACCGGGCCGTTCACCGGCCAGATGAGCCCGTGGCCTCCGGGCCTGACCGGCCCGGCCGGGAGGACGCCGGCCTGCTGGGCGAGCTGCTCGGCGATCTTCTGGGAGATATCCGAGATATCGCCCTCGAGGTGGTCCTGCTGCTTCCGCACCTGCATCAGCGTCGCGTGCTGCTGGCGCCTCGCCGCGGCGAGCTCCTCGGTCCGCTGGTGCAGCCTCAGCCTGGTGGCCTCGAGCTCCTGCTTGTGCGCAGCGATCTGGTCGCGAGCCGTGCGGACGGTGTTGACGGTGACCTGCATCGCGACGCGGAGCCCGCGCACCCTGGCGACGATGTCGTTGTCCTGGTCCTGCAGCGTCCGCATGTACTGGGCGCGGGCGAGCAGATCGTCGAAGCCGTGGGACTGAAGCAGGACGGTGATCAGGTCCGGCTCGTTCGACTCGTAGATCGCCACCAGCCGCTGCTCGAGGATCTGGACCGCCTCGCCGAGTCGCTTCTTCAGATGATCGAGCCGGGCCTGCGCCTGCTCGAGCTCGGCCTGCTTCTGCGCGAGTTCGGCGGCCACCGTGGCCTCCTTGTTCCTGAGGTCAGCGACCTCCGCGGTCAGCTGGTCGAGCTGGGCCGACTCATGGCTGATCCTGGTCGTCAGCACGCCGGCGTGCGCCTTCACGTGCGAGAGCTTGTCCTGGGTGGCGCCGAGCCTCTCCTGGAGGCTCTTGCCCGGGGCGCTGCCCGCCGCCAACGCGCAGGCAGAGGCAAGCAACGCGCCGAAGAGCGCCAGTATCAACAGCCTCGATCGAGTCATCTCCGCGTCACAGGTTGAACGCCTGATCAGGGGGGAACTGAAACGGCGGTTGCAGCGAGAGGTCTAGGCGGGCGCGGTGGCTTCTCGCTTCGCGCGGTCGCCTGAGCCGTTGGAGGCGGAGCCGTTCATCGCCTGCTTGGCGATCTCAGCGGCCTCCGCGAAGCGCTCCTGATAGGTGCGCGCCTGCATCCGGGAGATCACCAGTCGCTGCACCTGGGCCGTGCCCTCGAACAGCTGGTATATCTTGGCGTCGCGGAACCACTTCTCCAGCGGGCAGTCGGTGCTCTGGGCGTACGGTCCGACCAGGTCGATCAGGGTCGTAGTGGCCCACATCGTCACGTCGCCCGCCTTGAGCTTCGACATCGACCCCTGGCCGCCGGTCATCGGGATGCCGTTGCGGCCCATCCAGGCCGCTCGCTGGACGAGCAGCCTGGACGCGTCGATCTCGGTCGCGACGTCGGCGAGCACCTGCTGGATCCGCTGCTCCTCCAGCGCCGGCTTCCCGCCGTCGACCGTCTGGTCGCCCAGGTACTCCAGCGTCCACTCGTAGGCGGCCTGGGCGATGCCGATAGCGGAGGCGCCCACGATCGGTCTGGTCATCTCGAAGGTCGCGAGCGCGTTCGACGAGCCCGCCTTCTGACCCGAGCGCGCTCGCTCGAGCTTGCGGTTCAACTTGTCCATCCCGCCGAGCAGGTTCTCGACGGGGATGCGACAGTCCTCGAGGATCACCTCGGCCGTGTGCGAGGCCCGGATGCCGATCTTCGACTCCTTCTTGCCCTGGCGCAGACCTGGCGTCTCGGGACCGACCACGAACGAAGCCTGACCGCGGTGCCCGAGGTCCGGGTCGACCGTGGCGACGACCACGTGGACATCCGCGATTCCCCCGTTGGTGATGAAGACCTTGGTTCCGTTCAGCACCCACTCGTCACCGTCACGCTTGGCGGTGGTGCGCAGGCTCTTCACGTCGGAGCCGGCCTGCGGCTCGGTGACCGCGTAGGCGCCGAGCTGGATCCGCTCATCGGTCCCGAAGCACTGTGGCACCCACTCAGCGATCTGCTCGGGCGTGCCCGACGCGGCGATCCCCGCCGCGGCGAGGCCAGAGCCCTGGATCGCGAGCGCGATCCCGGCGCAGCCCCAGTGGAGCTCCTCGGCGGTGGTCACCCCGAACTGCCCGTCGGGATCGGCGCCCATCCGCTGCATGTGCTCTAACCCCTGCAGGCCCCACCTGCGCGCCTCCTTGATCACCTCCCATGGAGTGCTCTCCTCCTCGTCGTGCTTGCGGGCGACGGGGCGGATGACCTCGCGGGCGAACCTGCGGACGTAGTCCCGGTGCTCCCGCTGCTCCTCGGAGACGGCGAAGTCCATTTCGTGGGGCCTGCCTTTCGTGCGAGGGCGCTCCGCAGAGAAGTGCGGAGCAACCCGTTTGGTTCAAGAACCGATTGACTGGTCAGTCAGCCAGTTTACTCGGGTAGCGTTCGCCTGGATGCGCGTCCCTCGCCCGATCAAGCGTGGCCTCGAATGGCTCCGCGTCGAGCTTCCTCGCAGGCTGGGGACGAGGGGGCTCCTTGCCGCGGGGCTGGCATTGGTCGTGGCGGTGGTGGTGGTGCTGATCGCCGTCAACCCGTTCGGTGGCGGCGGCAACGGGGAGACACGCGTGGTGACGATCGCGGTGGCGACGGACAACGCCCAGCAGGCCCCGGTCGGCACCCTGGGATTCCCTCTGGTGGCGACCCGGAACACGACCCGGATCAGCGGGCCTGACCCGACGGCCGATGCGGCCGCCGCCGCCCTGGCGACCCATCCCCCCGCTCCCGGCGCCAAGCCGCTGCAGGCCGCCATCCTGGTGCCGGATGACGACTGGCAGGCCGGGATCGCCGCATCGGTGCTCGCCGGGCCGCCTACGCGGATCCCGGTGCTGGTCAGCGGGCGAGGTTCGGTCCCGGATCCGACCGCCCAGGCGCTTTCGCAGCTCAACCCACGGGGCGGCGGCCCAACCGGCGAAGTGTCCGTCTATTCGACCGGCGGCGCCGCCGTTCCCTCCGGGTTCCAGGGCGGCCAACTGCACGGCGACTCTCCGGCCGAGATCGCCAACTCGATCGACCAGCTCCGCCAACGGCTGATGAAGAGCGAACCCGAGCACATCGTGGTGGTGAGCTCCGACGTCCCCGGCTACGCGATGCCGGCCGCGGCCTGGGCGGCTCGTTCCGGCGACCCGGTCCTGTTCAGCGGGCGCAACGAGGTGCCGTCGGCCACGCTGGCCGCGCTACGGCGGCACGCGGCTGCTGCCGTGTACGTCCTCGGGCCTGAGTCGGTGATCTCCAAGGCGGCGCTCACCCAGATCGGCCGGGTCTCCGCGAGCGTGCAGCGGGTCGGCGCCACCGGCGTGGTGCAGAACGCGCTCCTCTTCGCGCGCTACACGGACGGGTCGTTCGGTTGGAACATCAACGATCCGGGTCACGGGATGGAGCTCGCCAACTCGGACCGGCCGCTGGATGCCGCGGCGGCCGCCTCGCTCGCGTCGAGCGGTCAGTGGGGCCCGCTGCTCGTCACCGACACGGCGGACGCCCTGCCGCCCGAGCTGCGGAGCTTCCTGCTCGACATCAAGCCGGGCTACGCGACGGATCCGACCCGCGCCGTGTACAACCACATCTGGCTCATGGGTGACGCGACCGCGATCGGCGGACAGGTGCAGGCGGAGGTCGACGAGCTCGCGGAGCTCGCTCCGACCGCGAGCGCCGCCGGACCCGCTGCCGGTGGTGTCGCCCAGCCGGGCGGCGTCGAGAGCGAACCGAGCCCGACTCCCCAGAAGGGCAAGAAGTGAGCGAGGCGGAGCGACCCGACCGGCTGACGAGGCCCGTCACCGTCGAGGACATCCGAGCGCTGGCCGGACCGTCCACTCCACATTTCGCCCTCCAGATCCGCAATCGCATCGAGCGGCTGATAGAGCAGCTGCCCGAGGACGATCCGGTGAGGCACGAGGGCGAGACCCAGATCGGCCGCCTCGAGGAGCTCGCCAAGCACAGCGGGGACCCGCGAGGTGGAACTGGGGTGGCGCACTGATGAAGGAGCTCGCCGACGGCGTCTGGCACATCAAGTGCCTGCCGGGGCTGCCATGGGCGGTCAACGCCTACCTGACCGGCGACGCCCTGATCGATGCGGGCTGCCGCCAGTCGACCAAGAGAATCCTGAAACAGCTCGACGGACATGACGTCACGGCCCACGCCCTCACCCATGCCCATCCCGACCACCAGGGCGCGAGCCGCGATGTCTGCGAGGAGTTCGGCATTCCCTTCCTCTGCCCGGAGCTCGACGTACCGGCGGCCGAGGACCCCAAGCTGATCGACGAGCGCCAGCCGGACATGTTCATGGCCCACTTCTTCTGGCGGATCTTCCACGGCCCCGGACACAAGGTCGACAGGGTGATCGGAGAGGGCGACGAGGTCGGCGGCTTCACGGTGATCGACGCGCCGGGGCACAGCGCCGGACATGTCGTCTTCTGGCGGGAGTCCGATCGGGTCCTCATCATCGGGGACGTCCTGGCCAACATGGACCAGTACACGGGCATCCCAGGGCTGCACGAGCCGAAGCCGGCCCTGACGCCGGACCCGGCGCGAAACCGGGAGTCCGCGAGGAAGCTCGCGGCCCTCGAGCCGGAGCTCGTCTGCTTCGGCCACGGCGCCCCACTCCGGGACCCGCGCAAGCTGAAGGAGTTCGTGGACGGGCTCTGAGGCGAGGGCGCGCGCCAGCGCGACCCGATTCAGGCCGGTCCGAACGCCTCGATCAGCTTCGTCTGGTACTCGCCGACCTGCTCCGGCGGGATGAAATAGGTCGGGGGCGTCAGCCAGACGCCATCGCCGCGCTGGGCCGCCTCCTCGACGCGGGCGCGAACCTTGTCCAGCGGCCCCGCAGCGGTGTACGCGTCCACCATTTCGTCAGGGATCGCCACCGGGACGGCGGCGAGGTCGCCTTTGCGGAACGCGTCCCCCGCCGCCGCCGCGGCATCGGCGAAGCCGTGCATCTCCCAGACGGGCTTGTAGGTGCGGACGGTCGAGTAGAAGGCGATCGTCCGACGGGCCGCGTCGAGCGCGCGGGACTCATCGTCGTCGATCGCGCAGCAGACGGTGGGGATGAAGTCGATCTGCGAGCGCTCTCGGCCGGACCGCGACAGACCCGTCTCCATATTGGGGAGCATCACCTGGTCGACCCACCGAGGCGGGCACATCGGGTGGCCGATCAGGCCGTCCGCCACGTCCCCCGCCATCCGGCACATCCCCTCCTGCATGGCGGCCGTGTAAATCGGGACACGATCGCGGACTGGCTTGTGCGGCCTGATCCAGCCCTTGATGTCGATGTCCTGGTATTCGCCCTCGTAGCGGATCGGCTCGCCGGTCGGGGCCTTCTGCATGATCAGCCGGGTCGCCTCGATGGTCTCCCGCAGATGCGGAGCCGGCTTGCCGTAGTCGACCGAGTGCCAGGTCTCGTTGAGCCGGCGCACTCCGGCGCCGAGGCCGAGCCGGAAGCGGCCGCCGGACATCTCATCGATGTCGAGGGCTGTGACGGCGAGGATGAAGGCGCTGCGGGTGAATGCCCAGGCGATTCCCGTCCCCACGCCGATCCTCTCGGTCTTCGCCGCCAGCCAGGTGGCCTGCGTCACCGAGCTGCGAAATAGCTCCGGCGTCCAGATGCAGTCGATTCCAGCGGCCTCGGCGACGCTCGCCTGCTCGGCGAGGTCCGCGGCTGTGTCCCCGATCGCGGCGATCGAGATGCGGTCGAGGGCTGCCACGG
>DATDKQ010000219.1:0-12417 GCA_036519915.1 Solirubrobacterales bacterium
CTACGCCTCGGAGGCCGGGATGTCGCTCGGCGCGTACGAGGACTTCTACTACGGGGCCTGCCTGGCGACCGATGACGACCCCGTCGGCGCCTGGGCGCGCCAGTCCGAGGAGACCAAGAGGCTCGCCGACTGGATCCAGGGCCGCTCCGAGGTCCATGTGACCGGCGACGGGACGGACCTGCGCCTCGGCATCGAGGGCCGCACGTTCATCGCCGCGGATGGCAAGCACAACATGCCCGACGGCGAGTTCTTCACGGGCCCCGTCGAGGACTCGGCCGAGGGCGAGATCAGCTTCCACCTGCCGGCTAGCTACGCGGGCCGTGAGGTCTCCGGGGTTCGCTTCCGCTTCGAGGGCGGCAAGGTGGTGGACGCGAGTGCCGAAAAGGGCGAGGAGTTCCTGATCGAGATGCTCGACACCGACGACGGGGCCCGGCGCCTCGGTGAGCTGGGCATCGGCACCAACTACGGGATCACCGCCGGCACCGGAGAGATCCTGCTCGACGAGAAAATCGGCGGCACGGTCCACCTCGCAGTGGGCCGCTCATATCCCGAGACCGGCGGCGTCAACGAGTCCGCCATCCACTGGGACATGATCTGCGACCTGCGGAAGGGCGGGCAGATCGAGGTCGACGGCGACCCGCTGCAGCGCGACGGCCAGTTCGTGGTCTAGGGCCGCAACCCCCCGCGGGAACGCGGGTTTACTGGTCACAAATCGGTAGGCGCTCGGCTGGGGAGATCGAGCGCTCATAAGGAGGGACAGATGATGGGACGGAAGCTTGGCCTGATCGCGGTCGCCGCACTCGCGGTGAGTCTCGTCGCGGCCGCTCCGGCGGCTCAGGCAAGGAAGAAGGTGGTGACCAAGACCTACGAGGTCGGGGTCGGCGCTCCGAACGGCGGCCTCGCGATCCCGATTCCCGACGGGGCCGGCCAGGCAACGCAGCTCGCGCGCTCGGTCATCCACGTCAAGGGCCTCAACCCGCGAGGGAAGATCAAGCACGTCAGCGTAGGCGTGCGCATTCAGCATCCGTTCGCCAAGGACATCGAGGTCTACCTGGCGAGCCCTCGCGGCGTGATCAACCTCTCGCACGACGTCGGCGGGGACGGCAACAACTACGGCGCCGGACCGGCGAGCTGCGCCGGGACGTTCACGACGTTCGACAGCAACACGCCGACCCGGATCGACACGCCTGGGCTGCAGGCTCCGTTTGCGGGGTTCTTCGCCCCGATCGAGAGCCTCAACCAGCTGACCGGGCTCGGGGACAAGAAGGCGACCAACGCGGCCTGGTCGCTGCTGGTCGAGGACGACGACAACGCGCACCCCGCGGGAACGCTCGCGTGTTGGTACCTGCAGATCAAGACGACCAACCCGAACAAATAAGACTCGCTCGGCAGGGAGCGGGGGACGGGGCGCCTGCGGGCGCCCCGTTTCGTTCCTGACGACGCTCTTAGAATCGAGGCCATGTCCGGTCACTCCAAGTGGTCCTCGATCAAGCACAAGAAGGGCGCCGCCGACGCCAAGCGCGGCAAGCTCTTCACCAAGCTCGCGCGGGCGATCACCGTCGCGGCGCGCGACGGTGGCGGGAACGTCGACGCCAACCCGGCTCTCGGCCTCGCGGTGCAGAGGGCCCGCGACGCCTCCATGCC
Organism: Solirubrobacterales bacterium; assembly: GCA_036519915.1. Taxonomy (GTDB): domain Bacteria; phylum Actinomycetota; class Thermoleophilia; order Solirubrobacterales; family 70-9; genus DASUPK01. Next base: position 1,645 of record DATDKQ010000219.1, read on the forward strand.
CAAGGACAACATCCAGCGGGCGATCGACCGCGGAACAGGAGCCGGAGCAGACGCGGCGGCGATCGAGAGCGTCACCTACGAGGGCTACGGCCCGGGCGGCGCGGCGATCATGGTCGAGGCGCTGACCGACAATCGGAACCGGACCGGGGCGGAAATCCGGCACGCCTTCGAGCGCCACGGCGGCAGCCTCGGCGAGCCCGGGTCCGTCGCCTGGCAGTTCGAGAACCGCGGCGTGATCCTGGTGGACGGCGACCGCTACAGCGAGGACGATCTGATGCCGGCCATCGATGCTGGCGCGGAGGACGTCACTGAGGACGGCGACCTGCTCAAGATCACAACCGCTGCGTCTGATCTGGCCGCCGTTCGGTCTGCCCTGGAGGACGCGGGTGTCGACGTCCAGTCGGCCGAGCTCTCCATGGAGCCGAAGAACACCGTGGAGGTGGGGGAGAGGGACGCGCCGGCACTGTTGCGCCTCATGGACGCGCTCGAGGAGCATGACGACGTCGACTCGGTCCACGCCAACTTCGACGTGCCCGAGGAGATCCTCGAGAAGGCCGCGGCGGCGAGCTAGACCTCTTCAAAGGACATCCGGGGGCGGGGCGAGAATGTGGGGGAGTGATCGTCATCGGCATCGATCCGGGTATCGCGAACACCGGGTTCGGTGTGGTCCGCACCGTCGGGGAGCGCATGGTGGCGCTCGACGGGGGTGTGATCGAGACCGCCGAGAACGTGCGTGTCGAACAGCGGCTGGGCAGGCTGCACGAGGCGCTCGGTGAGCTGATTCGCTGGCACGAGCCGAAGGCGATGGCGTTGGAGGACCTCTTCTTCGGCAAGAACGTCTCCTCCGCGCTGGCCGTGGGACAGGCGCGCGGGGTCGCCATGTTGGCCGCTGCCAGGCACGCGGTCCCCTGCTTCGACTACACGCCTCAGGCGATCAAGAAGTCCGTCTGCGGCTCCGGTTCGGCGGACAAGGCACAGGTGCAGCGGATGGTCGCGAACCTGCTCGGGCTCCCCGAGCCGCCGTCCCCCGATCACGCCGCCGACGCCTTCGCGGTTGCCATCTGCCACGCGGGCACGGCCGCCGCGCGCTCCAGGGAGCATTTCGGGCGGAGGCGAGCCGGCGGCGCCCCGGCGGTACCGGCGCGCCAGCAGCTCGCGGGTTAAAGGCATCCGGTTCCCGGCCCAGAATCCCGAGACATGATCGCTTCAGTCAGCGGCGAGGTACTCGTTCGCCGTCCCGACCACGTCGTCATCGACGCCAACGGCGTCGGCTACTACCTGGCCGTCTCCGCCGAGACGCTCAAATCGGTGCCCGCCCATGGCAAGCGGGCCACGCTGCACGCCCACCTCGTGGCGCGCGAGGACTCCCTCAGCCTCTACGGCTTCGCGAGCGAGGAGGAGCGGGACCTCTTCCTCCATCTGATTTCGGTCGGGGGGGTGGGCCCCAAGGTGGCGATGGCCGTGCTCTCGGGTGGACCAGTGCGCGAGCTGCTGCGGGCGATCGCCGCCGGTGACGCGAAGCGCTTCCAGGCCGTCCCGGGGATCGGCAAGCGGACGGCTGAGCGGATCATCGTCGAGCTGCGTGAGAAGGTGGCCGGGGAGATCGAGGGAGACGCCGATGCGGCCCCGTCGCCCGCCGGCGAGGAGGACCCCCGTTCGCTGGCCCGCGAGGGCCTGCTCAACCTCGGCTACACGCCGCCCGAGGCGGAGAAGCTGCTCTCCGCGGCCGAGGGCGAGAGCCCCGAGGAGATCGTTCAGTCGGCGCTGCGCAGTGCCGCGGGGGCCAAGGCGGCGTGAGCGTCGAACCCGGCAAGGGAATCCGCACCCCCGGGATCGAGGATGGCGAGGAGATCGTCATTCACGATGCTCGAGCGGTGGGCGCGGAAGACGACTTCGACCGCTCGCTGCGCCCCCCGAAACTCGCTGACTTCGTGAACCAGGTGCAGGTCACCGAGCAGCTCGCGATCTTCATGGAGGCCGCCCGTCGCCGTGGCGAGCCGCTCGACCACGTTCTCCTGGCGGGACCGCCCGGGCTCGGCAAGACCTCGCTCGCGCACATCATCGCCGCCGAGCTCGAGGCGCCGATGGTGCAGACCGCCGGGCCCGCGCTGGAGCGAAAGGCAGACATCGCGGCTTTCCTCACCGGCCTCGAGCCGGGCAGCGTCTTCTTCATCGACGAGATCCACCGCCTCGGCCGGGCGGTGGAGGAGACTCTCTACCCGGCGATGGAGGACCGCCGCCTGCCGGTCGTCCTCGGCCAGGGGGCGGGCGCACGCACCGTCACCCTCGATCTGCCGCCGTTCACGCTGATCGGGGCGACGACTCGGACCGGGCTGCTCACCACTCCGCTCCGGGACCGCTTCGGCGTCTCCCATCGGCTCGAGCACTACGACGCGGTGGACCTCCGCCAGATCGTCCTCCGTTCCGCCGGGATCCTCGGCATCGAGGTGGACGAGGAGGGCGCGGATGAGATCGCCGGGCGTGCACGTGGCACCCCCCGGGTAGCGAATCGCCTGTTGCGACGGGTGCGGGACTTCGCGGAGGTCAAGGGGCGCGGCCGCGTCGACCGCGAGCTCGCCGCGGACGCGCTCGAGATGCTCGAGGTCGACCGGATGGGCCTCGACCGCCACGACCGCCAGCTGCTCGAGTTGATGGCATCCAAATTTGCCGGCGGGCCCGTCGGGCTCTCCACTCTTGCGGTCGCGATCGGCGAGGAGTCGGACACGATCGAGGACGTCTTCGAGCCCTACCTCCTCCAGCAGGGCCTGATCAAGCGGACGCCCCGCGGCCGTGTCCTGACGGAGCGGGGGTATGAGCATCTCGGACTGCCGGTCCCGGAGGGGATGGCAAGCCTGTTCTAAGCGCGATCCGGCCGCGAGTAGCGATCACGGGTTGGCTAGCCTTGGAGCAGGAATGCCGTACTTCATCTGCCCGAACTGCGGGAACAGGGAACTGAGCGGGGAGCGCACTGCCGGGTTTTCGGCCCGCCCCAAGGGTTGCTCCAAGTGCGGCTTCGGCTTCCTCTTCGAGCTGCTCGACGACTACATGCCCGCCCCCGGCGCCGCCTTCTTCACCCTGGACCAGCAGGCGAGGGTGCTTGATCTCGGCAAGGGGGCGTTCGAGCTCACCGGGCTCAAGGACGAACAGGTGATCGGCCGTCCGGTCCGGGAGGTGCTCGGGCTGCAGTGGGTCGATCGGGGAGATGGGGGAGATGGGGCCGACACCGATGGCGACGGCGACACCGATCCCATCGAGACGACCCTTGAGTGGGGCGTTCGCTCCCTGGGGAAGCGGGTCGCCGTCAACGCCGAGGGAGATCTGCCGACCGAGGCGGTCGCCGATCTCTTCCCGGCCTATGACGACGACGGCGGGCTGCTGCTGGTACTGACGCCTGAATAGGTCTGGACGCACTCTGGCTGTGTTGCAATTGGGGGTGGTTACCGCGCCTCGGACCGCTAGCGTGAGCACCTCAAACTCGTGAGCAATCGCCGCCGCAACATCTTCATCCTGGCGTTCGTCGCCCTCCTGATCGTCGCCTCGGGCATCGTCGTCGCGACCAAGAAGACGACCCTCGGCCTCGACCTCAAGGGCGGGACCGAGCTGATCTTCCAGGCGCGGCCGACACCCCAGAACCCGACGATCGACGGCGCGGACATGGACCGGGCGATCGAGATCATCCGCAAGCGCACCGACGCCTTCGGAGTGTCGGAGCCGGAGATCTCCAGGATCGGCTCCGACTCGATCCGCGTCGGCCTGCCCAACGTGAGCAACGCCGCGCACGCGAGCCAGGAGGTCGGGCAGACGGCCCAGTTGCAGCTCTACGACTGGGAGCCCAATGTGATCCCCAACCCGGCGAAGACCAACGTGCAGCGCAGCGAGTCCTGGTTCAGCCGGCTCTACGACGCGGTAACGCTGGCCTCTCAGCAGCAGCCGAACTGCTTCGAGAACAAGTGCACCCACACCGGCCCGCAGTACTACCTCTTCAACGCCCAGACCCACGCCTGGATCGCGGGGCCGACCGACACGCGGAAGGACCTCTTCTCGGAGCTGCCCGGCCAGAAGCAGCCGCCGAGCACCCAGGTCATCGCGGTCCCGCAGGGCACGATCGTGGTGCAAAAGGAGGGAGACAACGGTCAGCCGGCGCCCGACGACCCGAACGACACCAGCGCCAAGTGGTTCGTGATCCGGGACCGGCCGGCTCTATCGGGCACCGACATCAAGGACCCCAAGCCGAGCTTCGACCAGTTCGACCAGCCGACCGTCACCTTCAACTTCACCGACAAGGGTCGCCAGGAGTTCGCGGACACGACCCGGGCGATCGCCCAACGCGGGCTGCAGAACGCGCCGCCCGGTATCGCCGGCAACTCGCAGGCGGCCGACGCCTACTCCGGTCACTTCGCGATCGTCCTCGACCAGCAGATCAAGTCACGGCCGATCATCAACTTCGTCGACAACCCCGACGGGATCGACGGTTCGGGCGGCGCCGAGATCAACGGGTTGACGGCCGGTGAGTCCAACGACCTCGCGCAGATCCTCCAGATCGGCGCGCTCCCCGTCGACCTCACGCAGATCTCGAGCTCGACCGTGTCCGCAACCCTCGGCCAGGAGGCGCTCGATCAGGGGCTGAAGGCCGGGATCGTCGGCTTGATCTTCGTGTGTCTCTTCCTGCTCGCCTACTACCGCTTCCTGGGCTTCGTCGCGGTGGTCGGCCTGGCGATCTACGGGCTGATCTTCTTCGCGCTGATCAAGGTGATCCCGATCACCCTGACCCTGCCGGGGATCGCGGGGTTGATCCTGACTATCGGGGTGGCGGCCGACGCCAACATCGTGATCTTCGAGCGGATCAAGGAAGAGGCGAGGTCCGGCAAATCGATGCTGAGCGCGATCGCTGTCGGCTATCGCCGGGGCATCGCGACGATCATCGACGCGAACGTGATCACCCTGATCACGGCCTTCATCCTGTTCGCGCTGGCGACGGCGAACGTGAAGGGCTTTGCGTTCACCCTGGGCGTCGGGACGATCGCCTCGCTGTTCACCGCGGTGGTCTTCACGCAGGCTTTCCTGGGTCTGTTCGGGCGGGCGCGCTTCATGCGCTCGCCGGCGGCGCTGGGCGCGCACGCGGAGCAGCGGGTCCGCTGGCACTTCGACTTCAGCCGGGCGAGCAAGTACTTCTTCACCCTCTCGGGCTGCATCCTGCTCGTCGGCGCGCTCGCCTTCGCAACCAAGCAGCTCAACCTCGGCATCGATTTCGAAGGCGGCAGCCGGATCACGGTCGGGCTCCAGAAGGCCGCGACAGTGGACGACGTTCGCTCGACGGTCGAGGCGGCCGGGATCAACGACTCCGAGATCACCAAGGCGTCGAACAGGGAGCTCGGGACGAACGTCTTCGAGATCGACTCGAAGGCGAGCCCCGATGCGGTCCAGAGCGTCCAGCCGGCCCTGCAGTCCAAGTACGGGATCGTCCCCGACGGCTTCAACGCGACGACGGTCGGCCCGACCTTCGGCCAGCAGGTGGCGAAGAGCGCGATCTACGCGATCATCTTCTCCCTGCTGGTGATCTGCGGCTACGTCGCGTTCCGGTTCGAGCCGAAGTACGCGGTGCCGGTGATCATCGCGGTGATCCACGACATCCTGATCACGGGAGGCGTCTATTCGCTGACGGGGAGGGAGGTGACCAGCGGCACCGTCGCCGCGTTCCTGACCATCCTTGGATATTCGCTCTACGACACGGTCATCGTGTTCGATCGAATACGCGAGAACGTGCCGCGGCTGCCGCGCGCGACCTTCTCCCAGATCGTCAACCGCTCCATGAGCGAGGTTCTCACCCGGTCGCTGATCACGGGTGCGTCGAGCGTCTTCCTGGTGACAGTGCTGTTCATCTTCGGCGGCGCGACGTTGAAGGACTTCGCCTTCGCGATGATGATCGGGCTGCTGTCGGGTACGTACTCGTCGATCTTCATCGCATCGCCGGTGCTCACGCACTGGAAGGAGCGAGAACCGGCCTACCGCCGCCGCCGCGAGCGCATCGAGGAGCAGATGGGCCGCGTGCCGGCGTTCCCGGAGGAAAACGTGGTCGCGCGAACCGAGGGTGGTCCCGAGGAGCCGATCCAGGCCGAGACGCCGGTGCCCGCCTCCCCTGCCCCGAGCCGCTCGCAGGTCCCGGGCGTCGTTCCGGAACCGCCTGGCCCCGTCCCACCGCCGCCCGCGCCCGAGCCGGCCGAGTCGCCGGCACCCGTCGGCGCGCCACGGGACGGAGGGCCCAACGGCGGTGACGGTGTTGCCGACGGCGACGGCGCCGCCGATGGCGGGGGCGACGGTGCCGAGCAGGCCGAGCGCGAACGCCCGGAGCTCAGCGAGGCGAGCGCCGCGGCGCTGCGGCGGGTGCGGGAGCAGCAGTCCGGAGGCCGCCGACAGAAGCGCCGCAAGAAGCACGGAAGGAACCGCTGATGGCCGCGCTGGTCTGGTTCACGATGGGCGTCGCGATCTGGCACTTCACGGTCTACATTCCTGACCGGTTCTGGGGCGGCATCGTCGGCGCGTTCATCGGCGCCGCCGCCGGCGCAATGGTGAGCGGCGCGATCGCCCAGATTGCCCTCAGCCAGGGAATCGGGGAGACCGACCTCGCCACCGCCATTTACGCGATCCCCGGCGCCCTGCTCGGCCTCGTGGTGATCTATCTGGTCGGGGTCCGCTCGGGCGTCGAGGCGGAACAGATCTAGGCTCCGCCGGCCACGACTCCCGCCGGTTCCGTCTGGGGCCGAACCTAGGTTGGCGGGATGGCCTCGACAGAGTCGGCGCGAGCCTTCCAGGCAGACCCGTATGACTACGGAGAGGTTCGCCGGCTGGCCTCGGAGCTCGCTCTCGCCGAACCCGTCGCCATCACCCTGGTCCGCCGCGGCTACCGCACCGTCGATGCTGCGCGCCGTTTCCTGGAGGCCCGTGAGTCCCACGAGCCCAGCGAGTTCACCGGGATGGACGAGGTCTGCGACCGCATCCTCTCGGTCGTCCACCGCCGAGGCAGGATCACCGTCCACGGCGACTACGACGTCGACGGCGTCAGCTCCACGGCGATTCTCGTCTCCACGCTCCGCTCGCTCGGCGCCGACTGCGACTGGCTGATCCCCGATCGGCTGGCCGACGGCTACGGGCTGACGATGGGCACCGTGGAGAAGCTCAAGCGGCGCGGGTCCGAGCTCGTCATCACCGTGGACTGCGGCATCGGCTCGGTGGATGAGGTCGCGGCTGCCCGGGCGGCCGGCATCGAGGTTGTGGTCACTGACCACCACCTGCCTGGCGAGCAGCTTCCAGACTGCCCGATCGTCCACCCGATCGTCTCCGAGTACCCCTTTGAGGGGCTCTGCGCCGCCGGCGTCGCGCACAAGCTCGCCATCGCTCTCTGCGATGCCGCTGGACAGGGAGGGGTGGAGACGGTCGGCGGGCGTCGTGATGCGAGGGCGCGCGACAGCGCGACCCGTGATGTGCGGGTCCGCAACCTCGACCTGGTCGCTCTAGCCACAGTCGCCGACATGGTCCCCCTGGTGGGAGAGAACCGTCGCCTGGTGCGGGAGGGCCTCCGCCTGCTCCGCGACGGCCCCAGGGTCGGACTGCGCGCGCTGATGGTCGTCGCGTCCGTGGACCCTGAGACGATCGACGCTGGCACGATCGGCTTCCGCCTCGCCCCGCGCATCAACGCGGCGGGCCGGCTCTACCGAGCGGACGCCGGGGTCGAGCTGATGCTCACCGAGGATGCCGACCGAGCTGCCCAGATCGCCGAGGAGCTCGATCGCGCCAACGCCGAGCGTCGCTGGGCCGAGCAGAAGGTGGTCGAGGGGGCGCAACGGGCCCGCTCGGCGCTGCCGCCGTCCCTGGCCGACGCCCCGGCTCTGGTGCTCTCGGGTGAAGGCTGGCATCCCGGGGTGGTCGGCATCGCCGCTTCCCGGATGGTGGAGCGTCACCACCGACCCACCATCCTGCTATCGGTCGACGGCTCGAGGGCGAAGGGGTCCGCCCGCAGCATCCCCGGCTTCGATCTCGTCGCGGCGCTCGGAGCCTGCGACCGGCACCTGGTCCGCTACGGCGGGCATCGCGCCGCGGCCGGGCTCGAGCTCGAGGCGGCCGACCTTGATGCCTTCCGCGAGGCCTTCATCGCCCACGCCGCGACCGAGATCGACCCCGCCGACATGGTCCGGATGGAGCGGCTCGACGCGCTGGTCGGCGTCGGCCGCGACGGCATCGGGATGGACCTCGCCCGCCAGCTGGAGAACCTCGGCCCGTTCGGGATGGGCAACCCCGGCCCGCGGCTGCTCGTTCCCTCGGGACGGCTGCGCGAGGTCCATCCGCTCGGTGAGGAGGGCAAGCATTCCCGCTTCCAGCTGGAGAGCGGGGCCGGTCGTGCCGCGGGAGTGGCCTTCGGGATGAACGGGGAGATCACCCGGCGCGAGGACCAGGCGCTCGACCTCTCGATCGAGCTCGAGGTCGACCGCTGGAACGGCGCCGAGCAGCCCCGCGTGGTGGTCCGCGAGCTCTATCCGCTCGCGAGCCCGGCGTCCTCAGATGCGAAGCCCGCCCCCTGCAGCGATCACTGCCCTGCACCGGACCCCGAGTGGTGGGAGCGCCTCGAGCGCGAGCTTGATCGGGTCACCGCGGGCCAGCCGGGCGCGCTTCTCGACGTCCGGCCGGAGGCATCCGGGCGGCGCGAGGCGATCGACCGGCGAGGAGGAGCCGCGGTGGCCTCCCTGGCCGAGCTGATCTCCAGCGGCGAGCCCGTTCTGGCGATCTGCGCCGACGCCGCCCGCCGGGCCAGGCTGGCCTCGGAGGCGGCCGACCCGCGCCGTTTCGGTGCGCCTTTGCCGAGGATCGCCTGCTGTCGCTGCGGCTCCGACGGGCTCAACGCCGCCCTCGCGGAGGCTCCGGCCACCGGCCTGGTGCTCGCCGACTGGACCTCGGTGGCGCTCCGCCCGCAGGTGCCCCTGGCGTTCCGTCATGTGGTTCTGGTCGACCCGCCGCCGAGTGAGGCCCTGGAGGACCTGGCCTGGGCCTCCACCGAGCCCACCTCCCGAGGCAATGCCAGCTCGTACATCCACCTCGTCTGGGGACCGGCCGAGTCGGAGCTCGCAGAGCGCCTCCTCGATTTGGAGTGGAACGTGCGGCTGGCGATCGGTGAGATCTGGCGGGGCCTCGCCGCGGTCGATGGCGAGGCGGAGGGGCTGGAGCTTCGTTCCCTGCTGGCCGGCGAGCTCGCCTATCCCCGCACGCCCGAGCTCGCCGCACGCTGCGTGCGGGTGCTGACCGAGCTCGGACTGTGTGAATGGGGGTCCACTGGCGGCGGTTCGGCGTTGCGGGTCTTATCCTCGGAGAGGACCGATCTGGGGCGATCGCGGGCCTACGCGGACTGTGTCGCCAAACACCAGGAGGCCATCCGATTTCTGCGAAGCAAGGCACAACCGACGTAGCGAGCACAACGAAGGACGGCGAGCTGCCCGACGGCGTCGCGCTGCGCGATGTCGAGCGCCGCGGTCACACCCGGGTAGGGGAGCCGCCCGACCAGGCACCGCCGCCCCGCGCGGACTCGATCACCCGCGAGCTGACCGCCGACCAGCAGGCCCTCCTGGGCGATCTCTTCGCCGTCATTGAGGAGCACAAGTCCGATGTCGCTGAGCCGATCGACCGCCAGGAGATCGAGCGTGCCTTCGCGTTCTCGTGCGAGAGCCACGCCGGCCAGGAGCGCAAGTCGGGCGAGGATTTCATCACCCACCCGCTGGGCGTTGCCCGGATATGCGCCGGCATGCGGCTCGATACGGCGACCCTCTGCGCCGCTCTGCTGCACGACACCGTCGAGGACACGAGCGCCAGCCTCGAGGAGGTCCGCGAGGGCTTCGGGGATGAGGTCGCAAACCTCGTCGACGGCGTCACCAAGCTCACCGGGATCACGTTCAAGAGCCGCGACGAGCGCCAGGCCGAGAACTACCGGAAGATGATGGTGGCGATGGCCACCGACGTCAGGGTGATCCTGATCAAGCTGGCCGACCGCCTCCACAACATGCGCACGATCGGTGCGCTTCCCAAGCAGAAGCAGCAGGAGAAGGCGCGCGAGACGCTCGAGATCTTCGCCCCGCTCGCCCACCGCCTCGGGATCCACGCGATCAAATGGGAGCTCGAGGACCTCGCCTTCGCCACGCTTCACCCCCGCAAGTACGACGAGATCAAGGAGCTCGTCGCCCAGCAGCGCGTCGAGCGCGAGCGCTACGTCGAGGAGGCGGGGAAGTTCCTCGCCGAGGAGCTGGGCAAGGTCGGCATCGACGCCGAGATCTCGGGCCGCGCCAAGCACTTCTATTCGATCTACACGAAGATGACCCGCAAGGGCCGCGAGTTCAACGAGATCTTCGATCTCACCGCGATGCGCGTCCTGGTCGGCTCAGTCAAGGATTGCTACGGCGCGATCGGGATCGTCCACTCGCTCTGGAAGCCGCTGCCCGGCCGCTTCAAGGACTTCGTCGCGATGCCCAAGGCGAATGCCTACCAGGCGCTGCACACCACGGTGATCGGTCCCGAGGGCCGCCCGCTCGAGATTCAGATCCGCACCCCGGACATGCACGAGCTGGCCGAGTACGGAATCGCCGCCCACGTGATCTACAAGGAGGGCGCCTCCTCGGGCGACCCGAGCAAGGAGAAGATGACCTGGCTGCGCCAGCTGCTCGAGAACGAGCAGCACCAGGGGCCGCAGGCCTTCCTCGAGGCCCTCAAGGTCGACCTCTTCGAGGATGAGGTCTTCGT
>DATDKQ010000220.1:0-14060 GCA_036519915.1 Solirubrobacterales bacterium
CGCCCGCGGCCGGTAGGAGATCTCGGCTTCGGGCAGCCCCAGTCCGGAGGCGAGCTCGGAGAAGGTCTCGGCGAGGACGTCAACGGCCTCCGACCGGGCCTCCATCAGCGGCTCGGCCTCGGCCGCCAGGCGCTCGTCCCAGGAGGGCAGGGAGTCGGGCTCTCCGAGGCCCGCGCGGATGCGCTGAACGAGAGCATTGCGCTGCGCCAGCGTGCGGCCGAAGCGATTACGCAGGTCGGCCCGCGCGGGCCAGATAGCGCCGCAGAGGCGGTCAAGGTGGGCGCGGCGATGCGCCGGCGATCCCTTGACCAGCTGCAGCCGATCCGGGTGGAAGACGCTCACCAGCGGCCGTTCGTCCGGCGCGCCCGCGAGCGGTCTGCCTGCGAGGAGGTGCCGGCGGTCTCCAGAGCGGTCGATCGCGGAGAGCAGTCGCGAGCCGCTCGCCGGCAGGTCGAGCTCCACCCGGGCGCCCTGATCGCCGAAGCGGATCATGTCCCGGTCATTGCCGGCCCGGAACGAGCGGCCGGTGAGCCCGAAGTAGAGCGCCTCGAGCAGGTTCGTCTTGCCGGCGCCGTTCGAGCCGTGAATCACCACGACACCGTCCCCGATCTCCGTCCGGTCGTCGGCGAGGTTGCGGAACCCGCGGCACTCGACTGCGCCGACGACCGACACTAATCGGGTGGCTCCTCCGCTTCGCGTCCGGGGCCCCCTCTCATCTACACGTTGAGGCGAATCGGCATCACCAGATAGCTGAAGTCATCCGCATCGGACGGCTCGAGCAACCCCGGCCGCAACGGGGAGATCAGCTTGAGCACGACCTCGTCGGAGTCGATCGACTCCAGCCCGTCCCTGACGAACTCGGGGTTGAACCCGATCTCGAGCAGCTCACCCGAGTACGGGGCCGGCAGCCCCTCGCGCGCGTCGCCGAGGTCCGGGGTCTCGGCCGAGACCACCAACTCGCCCTCCGAGAATGAGAGCCGCAGCGCCGCGTTTCGCTGGGCGAGCTGTGAGACGCGGCGGGTGACCTCAAGCAGCTCGGCCCGCGGCAGCTTCACCTCGTGCTCGAAGGACTCTGGGAGCAGCTGCTGGTGGTTGGGGAACTGGCCGTCGATCAGCCTGGAGCTCAGCGAGGTCTGCCCGACCCGGAAGATCGCCTGGTTGCGGGTCAGCCAGACCCGTAGCGAATCCTCGCCGGCGGCCTCGATCAGGCGCGCCAGCTCTCGCAGCGCTCGGGCGGGGACGTTGGCCTCGAGGCGCTCCCCCACCGAGGTGTCGAGCTTGGTCGTCTTCACCGCGAGCCGGTAGGAGTCGGTGGCGACCATCGTCATCTCGTCGCCCTCGACCGTCACGAGTACCCCGGTGAGCACCGGGCGGGCCTCGTCGCGCGATGCCGCGCGCGCCACCCGGTTGATGGTGTCGCGCAGCGGCGCCGCCGGCAGCTCGGCCGGGTCTCCGTCCGCCTCCGGGAAGCGCGGGAAGTCATCGGCGGCCAGGGTCCGAAGGTGGAAGCGCGAGGAGCCGGCGCTCAGCTCGATATCGCGCTCGGCCTCCCGCAACGCCAGCGACACTGGCCCGTCCGACAGGGAGCGCACGACCTCCACCAGCAACCGGCCCGGCAGCACGACCGAGCCCCCGCCTTCGATCTCGCCCTCGAGCCCGACCTCGAGCCCGAGCTCCATGTCGGTCGCGCGCAGTCGAGCCTCCCCGTCGGCGCTGATCAGAATGCCCGAGAGCGCCTGCAGCGCGGCGCGGGCCGAGACTGCTCGCGAGACTACGAGGAGCGCGTCGAGCAGAGCTTGCCTTGTCGTGTTGATCTTCATCGCTGGTTGTTGGGCATCCTTAGGAGTAGTAAGGGTTGTGGACGACGTGGATATGTGGACAGCCTCGTCTTCGATTCTTTCAGTCGGTTCGGTCACGATCCGTCAGGTCCCGAATCAGCAGGCCCCGAACGAAGCTGCGAGGTGAGCTCCTCGAGTGTTCGGGAGACGTTCGCGTCCTCGAGCGCACTGCTCTCGACCCGGCGGATGGCGTGCAGGACGGTGGTGTGGTCACGGCGGTTGAAGGCCTCGGCGATCGCCGGAAGCGAGAGGTCGGTGAGCTCGCGGGTCAGATACATGGCGAGCTGACGGGCGCGGGCGACGGGTGCGGTGCGGCTGGGGGAGAGAAGGACGTCGACGGTCAGCTCGAGCCGGGCGGCGACGGCTTCCTGGACCTGGCGGACATCGAGGGGTGGTGCCTGCGCCGGCGTGATCGTCTCGGCCGGCAGCGCGTTCTCGACGGAGGCGGTCGTGACGGCGGAGGAGGTCAGGGAGGAGATGGCCACCACCCGTGTCAGAGCGCCCTTCAGTAGTCGCAGGTTGGGCGACGTCTTGGCAGCGAGGGCGCGGAGCGCATCGGGAGGAAGGTGCTCACTCTGCTCCCGGGCGAGGTTGCCGAGGAAGACCAGGCGGGTGGCGAGATCCGGCGGCTCGAGCGGGACCGTCAGCCCCCATTCGAAGCGGTCCCGAAGTCGATCGGCGAGGTCCTTGAGTTCGGCGGGGACGCGATCTGCGGTGAAGACGAGCTGGGCCCCTCCCTCATAGAGCGCGTTGAAGGTGTGGAAGAACTCGTCGGAGGTCCGAGCCTTGCCCTGGAGGAACTGGACGTCGTCTATCAGCAGCACGTCGGCTCGGCGGTAGCGCTCCTTGAAGCCCTCCATCGCGGCGCCGTTGAGGGAGGAGACGAACTCGTTTGTGAAGGACTCGGCCGTGGTGTAGTGGACGGTCAGCTGCGGGCTGTGGCGGTTCAGGTAGTTGGCGATCGAGCCCAGCAGGTGGGTCTTGCCGAGCCCGGGCGGGCCGTGGAGGAAGAGGGGGTTGTAGGCCTCCCCGGGGGCTTCGGCGACGGCGAGGGCCGCTGCGTGTGCGAGCTGGTTCCCAGGGCCGATCACGAAGCGGTCGAAGGTGTAGTCAGGGTTGAGCGCGACTCTGGACGCAGCTTCCTCGGAGGCGGGGGCTCGCGCCGGCGCTGCGTCGGGAGCGACGAACTCGACCTCGCGGATCCCGTCGACGGATCTGGCGGCCGCCGCTCGCAGCAGCTCCAGGTAGCGCCGCCCGACCCAGCGGAGCACCCGCCGTGGACCGGTCAGATAGAGGGTGGGGCCGCGTCGCGAGACGGGCGAGAGGGGAGAGAACCAGAGCCGGTAGGTGTCCTCGGGAACCGAGGCGGCCAGCTCCCGCTGGATCTCGCGCCAGGGACCCGCTAGGTCCTGACGAACATCAGCGGCCTGCCCCTGAACCTGGTCCTCCTCTGTTTGTCATCGGTGTATCCGGGCGAGCGGCCGATCATAGGCTTGCCCCTGCGGCGCCGAAAGGGGTGGGCGGGCGACCTCCGTGCAAAACGCGGCGAAAACCGGGAGCGGGCATTCGCGGGCTCGCGGGTGCCGGAGACGCCGAGAGGCCACGCCCTATACTGCCCTGCCTCTCGCCCTCCCGATTTGGGCCCTTTCGATGAAGCGGACCTACCAGCCGAAGAAGCGCAAGCGAGCCCGGACCCACGGGTTTCGAGCGCGCAGCCGTACCCGATCCGGTCGCGCGATCCTGAGGCGGCGGCGTCAGAAGGGCCGCAAGCGCCTCACTCCCTAGCGTTGGCCTCCGAGGGCCGCCCCGATGCCCGCCGCCGCCGCCTCTCCAGGAGCGGCGACTTCGACCGTGTCTACCGAGAGGGGGATTCGTGTGCCAACCGCTTCCTGGTCGTCTACTCCTTCGCCCGCCGCGACGATGAGCAGGAGGACGGTGCGCGGCTCGGTCTCTCGGTGGGCCGAAAGATCGGCAATGCCGTGACCAGGAACAAGGTGAGGCGTGCCGTCCGGGACTCCTTCTGGGAGCTCTCCGAGCGGATTCAGCCCGGACGCGACTACGTGATCGTCGCCCGGCCAGGGGCGGAGGGTCTACTCGAGCGTGAGGGTCAGGAAGGCGTCCGCAGCTCGCTGGCGGAGCTCATGGAGACTGCGGATGAGGAGCGTTTGTCGTGAAACGCCTGCTTGAGGCTCTGCTGATCGCCCCGATCCGGGCCTACCAGCGCTGGATCTCTCCCGCCATCGCGCCGCGCTGCCGCTATTACCCGACCTGCTCCGCCTACGCGATCGAGGCGGTCCGCGAGTTTGGTCCGGCCCGCGGAACGATCCTGGCCGGCTGGCGACTGCTGCGCTGCAACCCGTTCAGCCACGGGGGCATCGATGAGCTCTCGGACCGCCGTCTGTTTCGGGACACGCCCACCAGGTCTGAGCGCCGGCGAAGGCCGGCTTCGCCGGCTCCCGCCGGATCCAACGGCCTCGACGCGACGTAGGAGTTGTCGTACGTGTTCCTCAACGCCGTAATCCCCGTCATCTCCCAACTCGAGGATCTCTTCAACTCGGCCATCACCTGGCTGCACGACGACGCCGGCGTCACCTGGGGCGTCGGGATCATCCTGATCACATGGCTCTCCCGCTTCGTGGTCCTGCCCTTCACCCTCCGATCCATGCACGGCATGCGCGAGATGCAGGCCCTGCAGCCGTACATCAAGGAAATCCAGGAGAAGTACAAGGACGACCGCCAGCGCATGCAGCGCGAGCAGATGGCGCTCTTCCAGGAGCATGGGGTGAACCCGCTCGCCGCCTGCCTGCCCCTGGTCTTCCAGTTCCCGGTCTTCATCGCGCTTTACAACCTCCTGCGGAGCACGACCTTCAGCGACGAGCTGAAAGCGTCGGGCGACCCTGGTTGGCTGTTCATCAACCATCTCGCGGAGCACCCCAAGGGCGCGGAGGCCGTCGTTCTGGTCGTACTCGCCGTCGCTGGCACCTTTGCCCTAATCCTCTTCACGCCCTCGCCCCAGACCACCGGCAGCGGCAACATGCAGCGCTACCTGTTCGCGGGAGTCTTCTCTCTGGTGACCGTCTTCCTAATCCCGAATGCTCCTGCCGGCATCGGTGTCTACTTCATCGCCAGCGGCCTCTGGCAGGTCGGCCAGCAGACCGTCATCCACTTCGTCTGGCCGCTGCCGGCGGTGCCGACTCCAGACGAGGTCCGCGCCGCGAAGCCGCCCCCACCTCCGCCTCGGAAGCGGAAGCGGCGCCGGTAGGCGCCCCGGCTTAGACTCTCCGCGTGGCTGAAGGAGAGCTCGAGTCGCAGCAGGCGGTATTGCCGGAGGATCCGGCGGAGCGAGTTCGCGCGCTCCTCGAGCGCATCCTCGAGGAGCTTGGGCTGGAGGCCTCGGTGGCGGTCGAGGAGGGCGAGGATGAGATCCAGGCCGCCATCGAGGGCGAGGAGGTCGGTCTGCTGATCGGCCGCCACGGGCAGACGATCGACGCGATCCAGCTTCTCTGCTACCAGGCCGCCTTCCGTGGACGCCAGGACCGCAAGCGGGTCACGGTCGACGCGGCCGGCTACCGCCGCCGTCAGGGCGAGTCGCTGCGGCGCCGAGCCGACCTCGCCGCCGAGGACGCGATTCGCCACAACGAGGCGGTCGAGATGGACCCGATGGGCTCCAACGAGCGGCGGGTCGTCCACGAGCACCTCCGCGATCGCCCCGAGGTCGAGACCTATAGCGAGGGCGACGAGCCCAATCGCTACGTGGTGGTCGCACCTCTCGTCTCGGATTGAGCGCGATCCCCGACGCGGCAGAGCCCGCGCTCGAGGAGCTGGTGCGGATGCTGGAGGAGCCGCGCGCCCCGATCTCAGCGTCCACCGCGCGAAAGGCGCGCGACGTCCACATCGCCGACTCGCTCAGCGGCCTCGAGCTCGAGCCGCTCCCTTCGGCCAAGCGGATCGCCGACCTCGGTAGCGGCGCGGGGCTCCCTGGCCTGGTGTTGGCCGCGTCGCTGCCCGGCGCGCACGTCGACCTGATCGAGTCCGTCGAGCGCAAGTGCGCCTTCCTGCGCGACGCGATCGGCAGGATGGGTCTCGCCAACGCCTCGGTCGTCTGCGACCGCTCTGAGGACTGGGCCGCCGGCGAGGGCCGCGAGGCCTACGACGCCGTCACCGCCAGGGCCGTCGGCCGGCTCGCGACCCTCGCGGAGCTCGCCGCGCCGCTGCTGCGGGACGGCGGAGTGCTTGCTGCCTGGAAGGGGGCTCGCTCCGCCGACGAGGAGGGGGAGGTGGTGCGAGCGGCCGATCTCCTGGCGATGGAGCCGACCGAGATCCGCTCAGTGCGGCCATATCCGGGCAGCCGCGACCGACACATCCACCTGCTCCGCAAGAATGGACCGACTCCGAACGGGCTGCCGCGGCGCCCCGGGATGGCGGGGAAGCGGCCGTTCGGGACCGAACGAAACTGACCCGAACGAACTCAATGGGAACCGTCTATGCGATCGCGAACCAGAAGGGCGGCGTGGGCAAGACGACCACGGCCGTCAACATGGGCGCCTGCGTGGCCGCAGACGGGCAGCAGACGCTGCTCGTGGACCTCGACGCGCAATGCAATGCAACGGTTGCGCTCGGGCTGCCGAAGAACTCGACGCCCTCCTCCTACGACTGCCTGACGGGGGAGGTCTCGGTGGCCGAGGCCGCCCGGCCCGCCGGCTCCGACAACCTGTGGATAGTTCCCGCCCATGTCGATCTTGCCGGCGCCGCCATCGAGCTGCCGCAGGCGAGTGGATATGAGACTCGCCTCCGCGACGGTCTCGGGCCGGTCAGGGAGCGCTTCGCCTATACGCTGCTCGACTGCCCGCCCTCGCTCGGCCCGGTCGCGGTCAATGCCCTCGTCGCAGCCGACAAGGTGATCGTTCCGGTCCAGGCCGAGTACCTGGCCCTGGAGGGCCTCGTCCAGTTCCTCGACACCCTCAAGCTCGTCCGCCAGGAGCTCAATCCCCACCTGGAGATGGCGGGGGTCCTGATCACGATGCACGACGATCGCACCCGGTTGGCCCAGGACGTCGAGCGGGAGCTGCGAGAGCACCTCCCGGCGAGAGTCTTCAACACGGTGGTCCCGCGGAGCGTCCGGGTCGCCGAGGCCCCCAGCTACGGCATCCCGGTCTCCGAGCACGATCCGAAGTCGACGGGGTCCCGCGCCTATCGGGCCCTGGCGGATGAGGTGCTCGCCCTGCAGGCGGCCGAGAGGGAGGCCGCCTGATGGCTGAGCGGCGCCGAGGCATGGGGAGGGGGCTCGCCGCGATCCTGCCGGAGACCAACGCGGGAGGGCCGGAGTTGCGCGAGCTCGAGGTCACCCAGATCGAGCCCAACCCCGACCAGCCGCGGGTCAAGTTCGACACGGCGTCACTCGATGCCCTGGCCGGGTCGATCGGGTCCGTCGGGCTCCTCCAGCCGCTGATCGTCCGGCCCCTGGATGACGGTCGCTACGAGCTGGTCGCCGGCGAACGGCGCTGGCGCGCCGCGCAGAAGGCCGGCATCGACCGGGTCCCCGCGGTGGTCCGGACCTCGCCGGAGGACGAGCGCCTGCAGGCCGCGCTGATCGAGAACATGGTCCGCGAGGACCTCAACCCGGTGGAGGAGGCCCGGGCCTGTGCGGCTCTCGTGGACGACCTCGGGATCTCGAAGGAGGAGCTCGCCCGCCGAGTCGGCCGGAGCCGCGCCGCCATCTCCAATCTGATCCGGCTCCTCGACCTGCCCGACTCGGCCCTCACCCTGCTCGAGCGTGGCGAGCTCAGCGAAGGGCACGGGAGGGCGATCCTCCAGGTCGGAGACCAGGACCGCCGCGCCCGAATCGCCAAGCAGGCCGCCGCAGAGGGCTGGTCGGTCCGCGACACCGAGCGCCGGGCGGCCGATGGCGGCGCCCGCCGCAAGAAGGCGAGTGGGGGCCGCATCTCGGCCGAGGAACGCGCGGCGATGACGGAGGCTGAGGATCTGCTCGGCTCGGTGCTCGGGCAGGACGTCCGGGTGCGCCGCGACGGCAACGGCGTCAGGGCGGAGCTCCGCTTCGACGACGTCGGCGAGCTCGAGTCGCTGGCAAAACGGCTTCGGCGCCGCAGCTAGAATCAGCGCCCGCGGGCGATTAGCTCAGTCGGTTAGAGCGCTTCTCTGATAAGGAAGAGGTCCCTGGTTCGAGTCCAGGATCGCCCACTTCATCTGCCGCGGTGTTGGTGGGGGCGGCGGTTGCCGGGTCTGAGGCGCTTCGGGCCGCTCCTATAATCCGTGCGGACCCCCCGAGGAGCCTTTGTGCAGCGGATGACCATCTACGGAGTGAGCTTCGACATGGTCGGCAAGCAGCCGATCGTCTTGCTGAAGACCGTCGACGGCAACAAGTTCCTCCCGATCTGGATCGGCCACCCGGAGGCCGCGGCCATCCTGATGAAGTTGCAGGGGGCCTCGACCCCGCGGCCCATGACGCACGACCTCCTCTCCGACGTGCTCGATCAGATGGAGGCGAAGTGCGAGAAGGTCTCGGTCACCGAGCTGCGCGACAACACCTTCTTCGCGTCGATCACGATCTCGATGAATGGTTCCGAGCTCGAGATCGACTCGCGGCCGTCCGACGCGCTAGCCCTCGCCGTACGCACCTCCGCGCCGATCTTCGCCGCCGACGAGGTGATCGAGGAGTCGGCGATCGAATTCGAGGGCGAGGAGGTCGAGGACACCGAGCAGGTCGTCGAGAAGTTCAAGGATTTCCTCGACAACGTCACGCCCGAGGACTTCGCCCAGGGCGAGGAGCCCTAGGGCCCGCGACGCCGGCGGCTTCGGCAGGTCAGGACCCGGCAGGTAGCGGGCCCGCCTGTCGGCGAAGCGTCCTTTCGCTCGCGGGCCGTTCGCGCGCCGACGCCAGGATCCGCCCGACCAGCTGGGTGAAGTCGATCCCCGCCGCTTCCGCCGCCATCGGAAAGAGGCTCGTGTCGGTGAGCCCGGGGATCGCGTTCACCTCGAGGACACGCGGCCCCTGCTCCCCGAGCATCAGGTCGACGCGGGCGAAGCCGCTGCAGCCGAGCGTCTCGTACGTGCGGGCGGCGAGCTCCCGCACCTCTCCGGTCAGATCCCCACCGAGTTCAGCCGGGCAGACATAGTCGGTACGTCCGATCTCGTACCGGGCCTCGAAGTTGAAGAAGTCCTCCTCTCGGGGAATGGCCTCGACGATCGGGAGGGCCTCACCATCGAGCACGCTGATCGCCAGCTCCCGGCCCCTCACGTAGCGCTCGAGCAACACCCGGTCGTCGTAGCTGAAGGCGGCAAGCAGCGCCTCCGGCACCTCCTCCCGGGTGGCGGCGAACTCGACCCCGAGCGAGGAGCCCTGGCTCGCCGGCTTCACGACCAGCGGGAAGCCGAGGCGAGCCTCGATCTCATCGAGGGTGTCAGCGGCACCCAGTTCGCGGAAGGCGGTCGCGTTGAACGCGGCCCAGTCCGGAGTCGGGATGTCGGCCGCGCGCATCTCGTGTTTGGCGGCGACCTTGTCCATGCAGAGCGCGCAGGCCGCCACCCCGGGGCCGGTGTAGGGGAGGTCGAGGATCTCGAGCAGCTCCTGGACGGTGCCGTCCTCGCCTCCCGGCCCGTGCAGCGCGATGAAGACGACGTCGGGCTGATGCTCGCGGAGGCGATCGACGAGGTCCTGCCCGACATCTATGCCGATCGCCTCGTGGCCGAGCTCGCCGACCGCATCCTCGACGCGCGCCGCGGAGCGGAGTGAGACCTCGCGCTCCAGCGAACTCCCTCCCTTGAGCACGGCGACCTTCATCGCTTCGGCATGGGGACCACCTCGCCCCCCGGCTCCTCTCCCTCGTCCGGAGGAGGCTCGACCCGGTGTTCGCCGGTGATCGTCTCGTAGAGCGCGATCTGCTCGGAGACGACGCTTCCGATGCGCCGGATCCCCTCTCGCAGAGCCTGTTCGCCCGTGGCGGAGAAGTTGAGGCGCATCGACGAGGCCCCCCGCACCCCATCGGCATAGGCGGCGCGTCCCGGGACGAACGCGACGTTCTCGCGCAAGGCTTTCGCAAGCAGATCGGTGGTGTCGATGTAGTCGGGCAGGGTCGCCCACAGGAAGAGCCCTCCCTCGGGCCGTGTCCACTCCGCCTGCGCCGGGAAGTGGCGGTCGAGGGCTTCGAGCATCGCGTCGCGGCGGTCGCGGTAGATCTCGATCAGGTCCGCGATGTAGGAGAGCCAGCGGCCCTCCCCGAAGTACTCGCGGACGAAGTACTGGCTGAGGGTCGAGGTACAGAGATCGGCCGCCTGCTTGCCCAGTCCGATCTTCTCGATCACCGGCGGCGGCGCCGCGACCCAGCCGATCCGGATCCCCGGGGAGAGGATCTTCGACAGGGTGCCGACGTAGAGGACGTAATCCCCGCCGTCCAGGCTGTAGAGGGTCGGCTGCGGGTCCCCGTCGTAGCGCAGCAGGCCGTAGGGGTTGTCCTCCACGATCAGCAGCTCGTGCTGCCGCGCCAGCTCGACCAGGCGCCGGCGCCGCGTGTCGGACAGGGTCACCCCGGCGGGGTTCTGGAAGCTCGGCACCGAGTAAATGAACTTGGGGCGCCGGCCGTCCCGAGCAAGTAGGCCGAGCAGCTCCTCGAGCTCGTCGATCCGCATGCCGTCGTCATCGGTGCTCACCTGGTGGACGTCGGCCTCGTAGCTGCAGAAGGTGGGCACCGCTCCCGGGTAGGTCGGCGCCTCGCAGATCACGGGGTCGCCCGGATCGACCAGCGTCTTGGTGATCAGGTCGATCGCCTGCTGGCCACCGGTGGTGACGATCAGGTCGTCCGGGTCGGGGCTCATCCCCTCCGCCGCCATCACCTCGGCGATACAGGCCTTGGTCTCCGCGAAGCCCTCGGTGGGGCCATACTGGAGCGCCTCCGCCGATGACTCGCGCGCGATCCGGGTCATCTGGGCCGCGAAGCTCGCAGCGGGGAAGGTCGAGGTGTCGGGCAGGCCGCCGGCGAGGGAGATCACCTCGGGTCGCGCGGTGATCGCCATCAGGTCGCGCATCGCGGAGGAGCGCATCACCTGTGTCCGCCTCGCGAACAGGGACGCGTAGCGCTCCAGGTCGTGCGAGGTCGTGTGCGCACGCCGGCGGCGTTGGGCGCCCGGCTCGCGGCCCCGCCGACCCCGGTCGGGCTTGCCAGGCTCGGCCATCGCGACAGTGTTGCCGAAAGCGGCCTCCACGGTCGGAGTGGCTGTAGCCTCCCCGCCCCGCATGGACTTCACCGCGATCTGCACCGGCCTCGGCCTGGCCCTCGCTATCGGCATGATCATCGGCGTCATCGTGCCGCCGATCATGCCCGCCTGGGGAGCCTTCGTCGCTGCGGCGCCTCTGGGCGCAATCGCATGCGGTGCCTCTCTCAACGGTGCCGGCGAGCAGATCTGGCCGGCCCTGCTGATCGGCCCGGCGGCGGCCGGTGGCGCCGCCTTGATCACCCGCG
This sequence comes from Solirubrobacterales bacterium, assembly GCA_036519915.1. Lineage (GTDB taxonomy): Bacteria > Actinomycetota > Thermoleophilia > Solirubrobacterales > 70-9 > DASUPK01. The sequence continues at coordinate 11,312 of DATDKQ010000220.1, forward strand.
ACGTGGCCGGCGGCGCAGCGCGGCGAGCGCAGGCGAGCATCGATCAAGTGCGGGCGCAGACGCCGGCCGGGGTCGTCGCGATCGTGGTCTTGGCCGCCGCCGTGATCGCCGTGCTCAGCATCGTCCTGCCACCGGCGTCCCTGGTCGTCCTGGCCGCCTTCATCTGGCTCTGGTACTCGCGCCAGCGGCGCGAGGCGCGCAAGCATGAGGGCCTGCGCGTCCTCAGGTAGCCGTGCGGCGGAAGCTGGTCCTCGTCGTGGTCGATGCGATGCATCCCGAGATGCTCGTCCGCGCGATCGAGGAGGATCTCGCGCCCACCTTCGGCGCGCTCCTCGAGCGAGGAAAGATGGTGTCGGACTGCGTCTCGAGCTTCCCCTCGGTGACTCCCGTGGCGAGCTCGGAGATGATGACCGGGACGGGTCCGGCGGGGCATTGGGTGATGGGGATGAACTGGTACCACCGGGTCGAGCGCCGCTACATCGAGTACGGCTCCTCCTTCGAGGCGACCCGCACCTTCGGACTCTTCCGGGCCATGTACGACCTCGTCTACAACATGAATCTCGATCACCTCAGCTGGCAGGCGGAGACGGTCTTCGAACGCCTCGGTGACGCCGGCGTGCGGACCGCGACCACGCCCTTTCTGATCTTCCGGGGGCGTCATCGCCACGAGCTCGGCCTCGAGGGGCTCGCGAAGCGTGCCGCCGCCGCGGCCAACTTCCGTCACGCGGTCTGGGGGCCGGACGAGTTCTTCTACGGTGACATCTACGCGAGCCGGCCCACCGGCTGCGGGCCGACGTTCACCAGGCCGGGAACGCGAGACGAGTACTCCGCCTGCGTCGGGGAGGAGCTGGTCCGGGAGGGCGCCTACGACTTCCTGCTCTACAGCCTGCCGGACAACGACTTCCACTCGCACCGGCACGGCCCGGACGCGACACTCGAATCGATCGGCAAGGCGGACGCGATGTTCGCCCGCATCGTCGAGGCGGGTGGCGGCTTGGACGCGTTCCTGTCCGAGCACGCGGTCGTGCTCACCTCCGACCACGCCCAGACTCCGGTTGAGCACGGACTTCCGCTCGCCGACGAGCTGGCGGAGGATTGGGCCGTGCTCCAGCCCAACACGGACCATCCCGAGGACGCCGAGATCGCGGTGAGCCCGACCTCGCGAGCAGGCGCGGTCTACATCCTGGACGCCGGCTACCGGCATCCGGTCACCCACGAGCGCGCCCGCCTCCGCCTCCGCGAGCTCACCGGCGTCGACCTGGTGACCTGGCTGGCACTGGACGACGGCTCGCCCGTTCGCCGCACGCGGGTGGGGCTGGACGATCCCGCGGCGGTCGACGCGGTCGTCGAGCGGAACGGATTCGAGTTCCGCTTCCGGCCGGGCGGCCAGCTCCGCGACGTGCGCGGCAACGGCTGGGCCGTGAGCGGCGAGCCCGAGGCGCTCGCCGGCGACATCACGGGCGGCCGATTCGAGTCGCACGAGTATCCGGACGGACTGGCGCGCCTCTGGTCCGCCCTCACGTCGCCGCACGCGGGCGACATCCTGATCTCCGCCGCCGACGGCTACGAGTGCGTCGACTGGGGCGGCATCAGCCACGCCGGCGGAGGCAGCCACGGGTCCCTCGGCCGGGGGGATTCGCTGGCCCCGGTGGTGTTCGTGGGCTGCGGCCCCGACGCCCCGGACAAGCGGCCGCAATGGGCGCTGCGGGATCTGGCGCCGGTGATCCTGGAGCACTTCGGAGTGGACAGCGGAAGGCCCCAGGGATGACCCCGGTCCAGACCGCAAAGCGGATCGGGCGCGGGACGCTGAAGCCGCAGAACTGGGTCCAGCTCCTGCAGTTCGGGTTGGTGGGCGCCTCCGGTTACATCGTCAACCTGGCTGTCTTCGCCGTCGTGGTGGGGCCGCTCAACGTGCACCATATCCCGGCCGCGATCATTGCCTTCTGCGTTGCCGTCACGAACAACTTCTGGTGGAACCGCCACTGGACCTTCGACGCGAGGCACGGCCATGCCGGGTTCCAGGCGGCGCGGTTCTTCACCGTGAGCGCGCTGGCGTTGTTGGTCAACCTGGTCGCGTTGGAGCTGCTGATCCGCGGCGGGATGGGCGACCTCCCGGCGCAGGCGGTGGCCGTGGCGATCGCAATGCCCTTCAATTTCGTCGGCAACAAGCTGTGGACGTTCGCCTAGGCAGAGCGTCCGTTCTCGCCGGGTCTCTAGCGCTCCTCCTCATCCTGCTGTTCGCGGCGCCGGCCGGCGCCCAGCAGCCGAGGATCAGCCAGAGCAAGGCGACCGAGATCGCCCGGCTCGATCCGAAGGCGGTCGCCGCGACCGAGCAGCATCCGAACCTCACGACGTCTGCCAGCCGCAGCTCGTCGACGGGCCTCTGGGAGGTGGGATTCTTCACGGGCGACAATCAGGTCGTCCAGGTCGTGGTCGACCCGAACACCGGAAAGGTCGTCGAATCGTGGACCGGCTACCAGGTGGCCTGGCGAATGGCGCGCGGCTACCCCGGCGCCTTCGGCCGGATGATCAACGCCCCCTACATCTGGCTGCCACTCTGCGCGATCTTCGTCCTCGGACTGCTCGACTGGCGCCGGCCGTTCCGGCTCGCCCACCTGGACCTGCTCGTCGTGGTCGCGGGATTCGGTCTCTCCCACTACTTCTTCAACCGGGGGAACATCGGCCTCTCCGTGCCGCTCGCCTATCCGCCGCTGCTCTATCTGATGGGGCGAGCGCTCTGGCTGGGGTT
>DATDKQ010000221.1:0-3260 GCA_036519915.1 Solirubrobacterales bacterium
CGGGCCCAAAGCTCGATCCACAGGGTCCAGTCGTACTCCTCGGCTGAAGCCTCGATCATGAACCGCAACTGGTCGCGCGGGCGCTCCAACAGGTGAACGCCCTCGCGCATCTCGACGTAGAAGCGCTCGTCGTCGAGCGTCAGCGCTTCGGCGAGCAACTCGTCCTTCGACCGGAACCAATAGAGCACCGCCGGTGGGCTGGTGCCCGCTCGTTCGGCGACGTCCGCGATCCGCGTCGACGCGAGGCCGCGTTCGACGATCACGTCTGCTGCGGCCCTGACCAACTGCGGTTTACGGATATGGTCGATATGCGGACGCGGGCTCACACCCGTCTCTCCTCGCCCGAACACTGAATTGCCGTTCAAACTATCACGGTCGAACAGTTCGCGAAGTTCGTGCCTGTATTCGTGGAACGACTGTCGGGCGCGTCGCAGGGCGAGCAGCACTTCGGTGCGAACACGCCGACTTCCGGGATCGGCGTCGTCGGGAGGAACCACGTATTCGATGTCCGAGGCGGCGAACTGGCTAATGAGTCGCTTCGGATCGCGGTCGATTAGCTCCTCGTGTCAATCCGGCGCACAAGCTCGACGTTCTCCTCTGACATCGCCCACGCAGTATCTCTCGGCTCAGTACTGCTTTCCATGCAAAGCAGCGCCGTTGATGGTTAGTGCGAACAGCTCGAAGCCAAGAATTTCAGGACCGGGTGGAGCTCGATCGCGTTCGGCGCAACCCCGGTCTGGCCGTGCGGGATGTCGAAGAAGCCGACCCCTGTGATGTTCGCTCTGCCACTGAGTTTGGTGAAGCGGCTGGAGGAGGGCTGACCGCAGGCGGCGATGAGCGCTGAGCGGGCGCTCCTCATCTTCGCCTTCTTCGGTGATCTCGAAGCGCCGTTGCAGCTCGTATCGGGGAACTCCACGATCATCGTCTTCGAGGGGGCGCTCGGGACCGACACCACCAGGCGGATTTCGCGGTCGTCCTCGAGCTTCATCTCTACCAGCTGGGTCGCCACCCGGTAGTTGGTCGTCTCGACTCCCTCGATCCGCTTGGTGTTTGGGCCGACATGCGGATGGGGCTTCTTTCGGAGCCGGCCGATCGAGGAGTCGAGCGGCTTGTAGTTGACCAGCTTCTCCCGCGGGTCCGAGAGGGTCTTGACCGGCCAGCGCTCAACGCCACACGTGGCAGCGATGTGAGCACGGGGCGGTTGCGCCGCGGTCCCCGGAAGCAAGGCGACGCTCAGCACGAATGCCGGAATCAGCGGCGCGGGAAGCAGGCACCGACGCATCCAGCCGAGCCTACTGCGACTGCGAAGGCCCACGAAGAAGCCCCACAGGGCGCGGGATCGTCAACCGCGCCGAGCGGCTTGGGTCGATGGTCAATCGGTTCCTCGACGCATCCACCCCTGACCCGCCCACCGCGGACGCGATACTGGGGCGATGAGGGCCGTGGTCATGCGGGAGCACGGAGGCCCAGAGGTCCTCGAGGTTCTGGATGTCGAGCGCCCGAAGCCCGGTCCGGCCGAGGTCTTGATCCGGACCGCGGCTGCGGGCGTCAGCCCGGTCGACTGGCAGGTCAGACAGGGGTCCTGGGTGCCCGATGCGATGGGCGAGCCGCCGATGATCCTCGGCTGGGACGTCGCGGGCAGGGTCGAGGAGGCGGGCGACGATGTCCTCCGCTTCGAGCCCGGCGACCGCGTCTTCGGTCTGCCCCGCTTCCCCGAGCTTGCCCGCTGCGACGCCGAGTATGTAGCCGCCCCCGAGCACTTTCTCGCCCTCATTCCCGATTCCATCGGCGACGAGCAGGCGGGGGCAATGCCGCTCGCCGGGCTCACCGCCTGGCAGGCGCTCGACAGCACCGGGCTGGGGGAGGGTGACCGGGTGCTGGTCCACGCGGCCGCGGGCGGCGTCGGTCACCTTGCCGTCCAGATCGCCAAAGCCCGCGGCGCGTACGTGATCGGCACCGCCCGCTCCGAGAAGCACGCCTTCCTTCGTGAGCTCGGCGTCGACGAGCCGATCGACTACACCGCGGGGCCCCTCGAGGAGACCGTCTCGGATGTCGACGTCGTCCTGGATCTGGTCAGCGAGGACGACGACGGCCTGATCAGGTCCCTGGCGACGCTCGGGACGGGCGGTCTGCTGGTCGCGGTCGCCGGCGAGCTCGGCAGGAAGGTGATCAGCGCGGCCGGGGAACAGGCAAAGCGCGCGACCGCGATCGACGTCGAGCCCGACCGCGCCGGACTCGAATCTCTGGCCTCGCTGACCGTGGGGGGCGAGCTCGAGGTCGTGATCGAGGAGGCGTTCCCGCTCGAGCTTCTGGCCCAGGCTCACGAGCGCCTGCAAATCGGGCGGGTGAGCGGGAAGCTCGTGCTCGTGACGGCGGAGGCGCGATGAGTTTCCGGGGGCCCGCGGTTCCTACGAATGTGCCGCTCTCGTCCAAAGCAGCGGTTTGGAAGCCAGGCGCGGATCAGCGTACGCAGCTACTCGCCGGAGGCGGAACGCCCGAGAGCGCGAAGGACCGCGGCGGTGTCGATGAAGAGCTCGAAGGAGACGATCTTCTGCTCGGTCAGGGTGGCTCCTTCACCGCTCATTCGCAGCGAATGCACGAAGCGCGTAGCGATCTCTTCCCCGGTTTGGCGCGAGCGCCCCCGAAAGGTCCCGTAGACGATCAGCCAATCCTCGACCCGCAAGAACTCCTCGGGAGTGGGAGACGCGCCCTCGAACAGCTCCGCGACGGTCGTGAAATATTCCATCGCCTCGAACGGGCCCTCATAGATGCCGCCTGCGGGCAGCGTCGTGGGGAAGCTGAATCTGGCGTCGGGTGCGTAGCGTTCCATGAACGCCGGATCGCCCTCCCGGAACATGCGATAGCCCTCGCGGAACCATTCGACCTCCTCGGCGCTCAGCCCGTAGGGCATCGGCCCACCGTACTGTGCCCCGGTCTACGAAGCGGGAACGAGCTCTTCGCGCAGTTGCTTGGCCGCGTCGACCATGTTGCGCAGGCTGGGATCGACCTCGTCCCAGGTCCTTGTCTTGAGACCGCAGTCCGGATTGACCCAGAGCTGCTCGGGGCGCAGTACGCGCGCCGCCTCGTGGAGCAGCTCGACCATCTCCTCGACGCTCGGGATGCGCGGCGAGTGGATGTCGTAGACGCCCGGGCCGATGTCGTTGCGGTAGCCCGTCTTCTCCCAGTGATGGAGCAGTTCCATCCGGGAGCGGGCCGCTTCGATCAGCAGCACGTCCGCGTCCATCGCCTGGATGTGCTCG
>DATDKQ010000222.1:0-18201 GCA_036519915.1 Solirubrobacterales bacterium
GGCGAGGTAGCTCAGTTGGTAGAGCACACGACTGAAAATCGTGGTGTCGCCAGTTCGATTCTGGCCCTCGCCACTTCTCCGTCTCAGCGATTCAGCCAGCGCTGAGACCGCCACAGACGGTGGCCGGTGCCCGGGAGCGGAGCGCGAGCTCCCAAGGGGTCCCGGCTCGATCGGTCGGGATGCGCGCGACGCCCACCTGCCCTCTGCTGAGCGGGGCGGCGGGGATCGGGAACGAGGCGCTGGCGAAGCGGCGGAGGGCGACCACGACACCGGACCGTGGCGAGGCGTGAACGCTCGCGCCACCGGGCGGGAGGCTCAGGATCGCGCCCGGCGGGTCGACGACGATGCAGCTGCCCACCGTGCGCGCCCGAGAGCCGGGCGGGCCGACCACCGTCGGCGGTGGCCCTGACGCCTGCGGCGAGGTCCGCACCGGGGCGAAGCTCACGCCCAGGGCACGCGCCAGCACCTTGTCGGCGGCGACCCTGGCAGGCTCCGGCGCCGCGGCGATCTCCGCCGGGGAGTTGGCCGGCGAGCCATGCTCGTCGGCGAAGGCGAGGAACGTGTTCGAGTACACGCCGACATACGCCGTGTCTGCGATCTGCTCATCAAGCCTGACCGGAAAGACGATCCGATCCCGCGCGATCTCAAGAGCTCCGAGATCCGCCCTGATCAGAGCGCTCGTGTTGCGATAGGCGATGTCCGCGTCTCGCAGGACCTGGACATTGGCGATCAGGACTACCGCGCCGACCATGTACGAGACCACGATCGCCGCGCGGGACACGCGGACGCCGCGGAGCAGCTCGGAGGCGATCATCAGCACGAAGACCGCCCCCGGCAGGAGGTATCGACTCTCCGTCGGGCCCCGGCCCGGCTTCTCATTGAGGCCGGCAAGCACCCAGAAGGCGGCCGCCAGCGCCAGCGCGATCCAGAGCTCCCGGGGCAGCCGCCCCATCCGGTGCACTCGCCAGGCGCCGAGCCCCACGGCGACCAGCAGCAGCGGCCGGCCCCAGTCGAGCCCTCCCGGGCCCGGGCCCTGACCGAACTCGACGAGACCGAAGAGCGAGGCCAAGGCTGCGGAGGCCGCGTCGAGCACGAACTGCGGGGTCGTCGCGGCGTTGTGGAGGGAGATCGCCGTATCCGCCTCGTGTCCCCAGCCGACCCACCAGACCGCATAGAGGAGCCCAGGCACGCCGACGACGTAGAGCCTGCGCAAGCGGTCCGGCCGCAGCAACAGGTCGACGCAGGCGGCGGCGATAAAGGGGAGCTCCAGGCTGGAGAAGGTCATTCCCAGGCTGAGCAGCGCGCAGGCCGCAACGTCTCCCCGGCGATCGCCTCGCTCCAGCATCAGCAGCGCGGCGAGCCCGCAGGCGAGCGATCCGTTGAAGCCCATCTGGAAGTCCCAAATCAGGTCATCGAATGCGGGCCCGAGGAAGAGCAAGATTCCGGCTCCGAGCAGCGCCAGCCATGGGTCAACCCGGCGACGCAGGTAGATGAAGAGCAGGAGGACCGAGGTCAGAAACAGCGCCACCGAGACGGCGAGGTATGGGACCGACGAGGACATTCCCGCCGTCTCGAGCAGCCCCTTGTAGATCAGGATCGGGGCGATCGAGATGTGCTCGCCGTGCGGACTCAGGATCGAGTCGGCGGTGAAGCCAGGGCGGTAGAGAAGGAACTCCCAGTCGTCGAGCAGGAAGGTGAGCTTCGAGCCCCAGACGAGCAGCAGCGCCGCGGACACCGACATCCCAGCCGCCAGCAGCAACCAAACGGAGGCCGTCGCGCCCCGCCCGAGCCGGTCTCGCATCCGAGCAATGTATGGGCCCGCCGACGCAGTGGTTGGCTGGCTGGCCAGTCTGTTAGGTTCCAATTTGTGCGCTCAAAGGAGTGGGCGCGCACATCGGAGAAGAGAGAGGAGAGGGCGGATGCGTCGCTTCGCGGTCGCCGTCGGAGCAGGGATGCTGATTCTGGTCGCGTGCGCGACCGCAAGCGCGAAGGCGCCGAAGGACCCGACGATCATCGCCCGCAACATCCTGCCGTCGGGTCAGTACGGATCCCCAAATCCGAACGCCGCCACGCAGGCGGAGATGTACAACGCGCTCACTCCGCTGTTCGACAACGTCACGTCGGCTGACCTCTTCAGCGCCTTCAAGTCCGAGAAGCTCAGCGTCGACACCGACGGACCGACCACCCAGGAGAGCGTCCCCTTCCCCGGCATCACCATCCTCCGGGACCGCTTCAACGTGCCGCACGTCTACGCCAATACGCGCGAGGGCGGCATCATGGCCGCCGGCTGGATCGGCGCCGAGGATCGCGGCCTGCTGCTCGAGCAGGCCCGGTACAACTCCCGCGTCGCGGTCATCGATGTGCCCGGGCTCAGCGCCATCGGGCTGACCGCGAACCTGCAGAGCTTCAAGCCGAGCGCCGAGACCGAGGCTGCCGTCGCCCAGGAAACGAAGGTGCTGAAGCGGCACGGCAAGGAGGGGAAGGCCGTCCTGCGTGACATCGACACGTATATCTCGGGCATCAACGCGTATCTGGCGGCCACCAACTCTCCGAATGCCCCCTGGACCCGCAATGACGTCTACGCCGTCAACGCCCTCAAGGGCCAGTTCCTCGGCCAGGGCGGCGGCCGAGAGGCGAGGAACTCCCAGTTCCTGAACGGGCTCCAGCAGCAGCTCGGCAACCGGAGGGGGTTTGCGGCATTCAACGACCTACGCCAGTTCAAGAACCCGCGCAGCGTCACCTCCGTGAATGGGACCTTCCCGTACGGGCACATCCCCAAGAAGCATCCGGGCAGCGTCGTTCTCGACCACAACAGCTTCACGGCGACGCCCGCGGTCCCGGCCAGCATCGCCCGCAGAGCCTCGGCTGAGCCCATACAGGCGAGCAACGAGCTGATGGTCACCGGGCGCCGTTCGACCACGGGTCACCCGATCCTGGTCGGCGGACCGCAGATCAGCCACTTCTTCCCCGGCCTGGTGCTGGAGATCGACATGCACGCCCCGCACCTGCACTGGCGCGGCGCCACCGCGGCGCCGTTCCCGGGTTACCTGCTGATCGGCCGAACGCCCCGCTTCTCAACCACGCTCACCTCCGCAAGCGGAGACATCATCGACCAGTACGCGGAGACGCTCTGCGGCGGCAGCACCCAGAGGTACATGTTCAAGGGCAGGTGCCGGTCGATGGGCCGGGTCAACGCCGGGACGCTCGATGGCAAGCCCGTCACCTTCCTGACCACGGTGCACGGCCCCGTGGTGGGCTACGCGAGGGTCCGCGGGCGATGGGTCGCGATCTCCTCCAAGCGCTCGAGCCGCGGCAAGGACGTCCTCGACCAGCTCTACTACCGCCGCCTCTCCAACGGCCAGGTCCATGACCCGGAGAGCTTCTTTAATGCGATCGCGTTGAGCCCGCAGACCTTCAACGGCTTCTACGTCGATAGCAAGCACATCGCGGAGTACACGAGCGGGCGGCTGCCGATCCGGCCCGCCGGCGTTGATCCCGGACTGCCGACGAAGGGCACGGGGAGATACGAGTGGCGCGGCTTCCTGAAGCCGGATGGGCATCCGCAAGGCGTCGACCCCAAGCAGGGCTTCTTGACGAACTGGAACAACGGCACCGCGCGGGGATTCGGCGCCGCGGACGACGACTGGGCCCGGAACGGCTCGGTCGGCCGCATCCAGCTCCTCAACTTCAACCTGAAGCGCCTCAAGAAGAAGGGCAGGTGGTCGCCCGTCTCGATCACCTCGGCGATGAACGCAGCCGCCACGCAGGACGTCCGCGCAATCGTCATGGTGCCGCTGCTCGCGAAGCTGCTGCGCGGCTCGACCCCGCCCTCGCCGCAGGCCAGGCAGATGGTCGATCTGCTGAGGCAGTGGCGCCAGCAGGGCGGCAACCGGCTCGACCTGAATGGCGATGGGCTGATCGACCATCCGGGCGCGGCAATCATGGACGCCGCCTATCCGAACATCGTCAGCAACGAGCTGGCCGCGAGGCTGGGCCAGTCCCTGCTCCCCGAGCTGGGCAGGCTAATGAATCGCTGGGAGGCGCCGCCATCAGGTCAGCGGGAAGGCTGGTACATGTACTTCGACCGTGACATCCGCGCCCTCCTCTCAAAGAAGCGGATTCCCGACCAGTTCAGCGTCACCTACTGCGGCAAGGGCCACCTGAAGGCCTGCCGGCAGCAGATCTGGACCGCAATCCAGGCCGCCGGCAACCAGCTCGCCGCCCAACAGGGAACGCCCGATCCGGCCGCCTGGCGCGCCAGCGCCATTGCAGATCAGTTCACCTACACACCGCTTCCATTGGTGAACTCCCCCTACTCGAACCGGCCGACGGGGATCCAGCAGGTCATCTCGTTCAGGAAGTGAGCGAGGGCTAGCGGGACCCGGAAGCGGCGGCGACCGCCTCGATCTCCACCAGCTGTCCGCTGTAGCCGAGCACCGCCACCCCGACCAGCCGTGCTCGGGGGTCCACTGGAACCCAAGGCCTTCTCCACGACATCCCACGCGGCGGTCAGGTCGGATTGGCTGGTGGTCGCCACGTACACCGTGGTCTTGACGACGTCCTCCGGTCCGCATCCTGCCTCGAAGAGCGCGGCGAGCAGGTTCTTGAGCGTGACTTCGGTCTGGGCCACGAGGTCTCCGGCGGCGACCAGCTTGCCCTCGCAGTCCAAAGGGCACGCCCCGGCGGTGAACACGCTGCCATCGGGGGTCGAGGCACTGTAGGAATACGGGACCCCCGGATAGAGCCGAACCCCGTCGCCGCCTGACATGCCAGCAAAGTTAAACGCCGTAGTGGGAGCACACCTCTCACCCAAGAAGCCACTCGAGGAGGCGGCGTCGGTCGGCGCCGACTGCGTGCAGATCTTCCTCTCCGACCCGCAGGGCTGGGAGAAGCCCGCGCCGCGGAAGGACGCTGCTGACCTCCGCGCGTCGAAGACGCCGCTGTACGTTCACGCGCCCTACCTGATCAACGTCTGCTCGCCGCGCAACAACGTCCGCTACGGGTCGCGCAAGATCCTGCAGCAGACCTGCGAAGCCGCCGCCGACGTTGGAGCCGCCGCCGTGATCGTCCACGCCGGATACGCCGAGGACGGCATCGCCGAGGGTGTCGGCCGGTGGCCGCGGACGCTGGAGATGCTCGAATCCGAAGTTCCCGTCCTGATCGAGAACACCGCCGGCGGCGAGAACGCGGTTGCCCGCCGCTTCGACGCCCTCGCCCAGCTCTGGGAAGCGGTCTCCGCGGCCGACTCGAGCGTCGACGTCGGGTTCTGCTTCGACACCTGCCACGCTCACGCGGCCGACGAGGAGCTGTCCGACGCGGTCCCACGTGTGCTGGAGATCGTCGGCAAGATCGACCTGCTGCACGCGAACGACTCGCGCGATCCGCCCGGCACCGGCGCTGACCGCCACGCCAACCTGGGCAAGGGGCAGATCGGCCCTGAGGTGCTCAGCGAGATGATCCACGCCGCCGGGCCGCCGGTCGTGGTCGAGACCCCCGGCGATGCGAAGGACATCCGGGCGGACCTCGAGTTCGTGCGCAGCGCCCTCGCCTAGGCGGATCTGAGCCTGCAGACCGCCTGGACGAACGGCTCAATTCGGGTATCTACGGTGGGTCGTTCGGCGGATGGGGCCGATTTCTGAGGAATGTCAGGGACCTGGCTCTGTCGAGACGACTTGGATCGCGAGCGCCTACTCGATATGGAGGAGCGCATCAAGCCCGTCCGCCGGCTCGCGATGGGCATCCTCGCCGTGGCGCTGATCGTCTGCGCGCCCTGGCTCGGCTGGTGGACGCTCATCCCGCTGGCTGGCGCCGCCGCATTCTTCCTGGTCGCCGACGCCCGGCTCGAGCGCTCGAAGCGACCCGAGTATCTGATGTTCGGCGCCTGGGTGGGATCTCAGGTCATGATCGCCATTGCGGTTGCACTCACAGGTGGCCCTGACGTCGCGAGCCTGTCGTGGCTGGCGATTCCGGTCGTCACGCTGAGTGCCCGCTTCTCGCTCCGAGGCGTGATCACCGGCGTGGCGATCACCATCGTGCTGCTGCTGGCCGTCGCGTTCAGTTCAGGCGCCGGCGAGGTGCTGGACAAGCCCACCCTCCTGCTCGCTCCTCTCGCCCTGATCCTCGCGGTCGCCGTCCTCTCAACCGCCCTGATGGAATCGGACATGGAGCACCGCGGCGAGGCCGTGATCGATCCACTCACCGGGATGCTCAACCGCAAGGCGCTGATGAACCGCGTCGTCGAGCTGACCCAGCTCTCCGAGGTCACCGGCGAGCCGGTCGGGATGATCCTCGGCGACCTCGACCGCTTCAAGGATGTCAATGACTCCCAGGGACACGCCGCCGGTGACGCCGCACTCACCGACGTGGGCTACCTCGTCCGCAAGCGGCTGCGCGCCTTCGACCTCGCCTACAGGGTCGGTGGCGAGGAATTCCTCATCCTGTTGCCGGGCGCCGAGACGCGGAAGTGCGCCGCAATCGCAGAGGACCTCCGCCGAGCCCTCGCCGCCGACACGGTCGGCGACGGCACGACGCTCACGATCAGCTTCGGTGTGTCGGCCTCGGCGCGCGGAGCGGGCTTCGACTATGCGCGGGTGTTCGCCGCTGCCGACGAGGCGCTCTACGAGGCCAAGTCCGAGGGACGCAACCGGGTCTGCGAGCGACCGCCCGTGGTCGTCTCCGCATCCAGCCCGTCGGCCGCGTTGCAGGCGCCGAGCCCGGCGACAAGCACCGCGAGCTGAACCAGCGCGGACGTCTCGGTCCCGAGCGGGATCGTCGCGAGGGCCAGCACCAGAGCGACCGCGCGCCAGGGCTTGAACGACAGCCCGAGCACTGCCCGGAAGAGGGCATGTCCGGCCAGATATAGGGCCGTCCCACCGCCGAGCTCCAGTGCCTGGGCGAAGCTGAGCGCGTCGAAGGCGTGGCCGATCGCCCTTTCGAGCCCGGCGGCGATGCAGACGATCCCGAGCAGCATCACGAGGTGGGCCCAGTAGTAGGCGACGTTCGTCGCAAAGAACTGGCGCTTGGTCGGAATCATGGCGCGCAGGGCGTTCTCGGCCTCCTCGTCGTCCCCCATGAAGTAGACCCACCAGAGCTCCGCGCTCAGGGTGAGGCCGAGGGTCGCCACTGCAAGCAGCTCCCAGCTCACGTCGAGGCCCGAGGCGCCGATCCCCACCGCGACCACGGACTCCCCGAGCGCGATCATCATCACCAGGCCATGCCGCTCGACGAAGTGGTCCGGTCTGATCCAGCCGGCCTCCTCGGGGACCAGCGCCGGGACGACGGCGAAGATCGCGACCGCAAGGCCCCAGAACGCGTACTCCGCGGCGCCACCGATGATCGCTCCCACCAGGATCAGCGCCCCGGCGACCAGGTTCATCCGCCCGAAGCTCCAGACGCCGGCCACGGTCCAGCTCGCGGACTGCATGTAGAGGACGGTGTGGACCGCGATCACCACCAAGTAGGCACAGGCGAAGACGACGCCGTCCTCGGTGAAGGCGGTCGGGATCGTCAGGGAGATGACGAAGAACGCCAACATGCCTCCGAGGAGTGGCAGGCGGAGCGCCCTGCGGTCGGGCGGCACAGCGTTGGTGAGCCAGGCGAAGGCGCCGTACATCCACCAGATCGCGGCCAGCATCAGGACGATCTGCGCGAGCGCCTCGCCGTTCGGGTGATGCACCAGCACCGCGGTCAGCTGCGTGATGGTAAAGACGAAGACGAGGTCGAAGAAAAGCTCGAGCGTCGAGACCCGAAGCTCGTCGTCGCTCACGACCTGGGTGCCGTCGCTCATCGAGTCGATTCTCGTTACCAAGTCGGTCATCTCGCCGGAGAGTCCTGTCCGCGCCCGCCTCTAATTTCAATGACCTGATGACGGAGGCGCTTTTTGACAACGGCAGCGGCGACGCAGCACCCGAGGCGGGGCAGCCGCGCCTGCTGCGAGAGCTCTCGGACGGCGATCAGGTCGCCGGCGCCTTCGTCGTCCGGGAGCGCGAGCGCCGCCAGAAGCGCAACGGCGAAGATTTCCTCAGGGTCGTACTGGCCGACAAGACCGGCACCGTCCCGGCGATCGCCTGGGACGGCGTCGCCGAGTGCTTCGAGATCTGCGCCCCGGGCTCGATCGTCCTGGTCACCGGCAGCTTTGGGATCCACCCCCAGTTCGGGAAGCAGATAAAGCTCGGCGCCGTCCGGCCCGCCGGGCCGGGCGAGTACGACACCGAGCAGCTCGCGGAAGGCCCGACACGGTCGATCGACCTGCTCGAGACCGACGTGCGCGCGCTGATCGAGACGGTGCAGAACTCCTCGCTGCGGAAGCTCCTCGACCGCTTCTTCGGCCCCGAGACGGATTCATGGGCCCGCTTCCGAGAGGCGCCCGCCGCCAAGCACTATCACCAGGCATATGCCGGCGGATTGCTCGAACACACGCTCTCGGTCGCCCAGGCCGTCAGCGCGGCGGCCAACTTCTTCCCCGGCATCGACCGCGAGATCGCGGTCACCGGCGCGATGCTCCATGACATCGGCAAGACGGAGGCCTACAACGACGATCCACTTGCCATCGAGCTGACTGACGCCGGACGGCTGGAGGGCGAGATCCCGCGCGGGTATTACAAGGTCCGGCGCGAGATCGAAGACATCGAGGGGTTCGACCCGCACCTCGCCCAGGCGATCCTCCACATCATCCTCTCCCACCATGGGCAGCTCGAGCACGGCTCACCGGTCGTCCCCGCGACCCGGGAGGCGACCCTGGTGCATTCGATCGACAACCTCGGCGGCAAGCTCGGCAGCTTCGATCGGCTGGAGAAGGAGCTCGCCGACGGCGAGAGTTGGTCGCGCTTCGACCGGGGCATCGACGGCTCGGCTTTCTTCGGCACTCGGGCCGCCTAGCCCCCGCGGAGTAGAAGAAAGACCCGCCCGTGGGCCGACGACAACGGCGACCCCGTAGCCGAAGATTTGATGCCCCACACCGCCTCGCCCGACGTGAGGGTCCATCCCCTGTCGGGCCCGCACCGTAGTAGGACGGGGCATTTCGAAGAGAAGGGACACAACTCAATGCTGACCAGGACAGGCAGGTTGATCGTCGCTGGGATTGCAGCGCTGGCCCTCACGGTCGGCGGCGCTGGAGTCGCGGTCGCCGGACACCACCACCACCATCATCATCATCACCACCACGGGATCCCCCAGCACAACGGCGGGGACCACGACGCCGACAACAACGGCGGACCCAGTGACGGCGACGGCGGCGTCTAGCCGGTCGCGCTCGACTCGGGTTCTTGTCGCCGCGCTCGCCCTGGTGAGCGCGGCGGCACTTGCCGCCTGTGGATCTTCTGAATCTTCCGGGCCATCGGCGCCCGCGGACCCGGCGGCGTTCGCCTGGGTGCATCCGGCGCCGGCGCCGTCCGGATGGAGGACCAGCCCCCTGCCGTCGGGCAGCGCCAGCTTGGCCTACCCGCGCGGCTGGCGCCTGATCAAGACGGATCCGGGCACGGTAACTGCAGCTCGCAAGGAGGGCGGCCAGATCGTCGGCTACCTCAACATCACCCCGCAGTCCGGCGATGAGACGCTGACCAACTGGGCGAACTTCAGGCCGGCGCACAACCGCGAGGAGGGCGACCGCAACGTCGTCGCCAGGGCCTCAGCAACCGGCCTGCACTTCCGCGACGGACAAGGGTCGTGCGTGAAGGACGTCTACTCGACCTCGACCAACGCCCGCTACACGGAGATCGCCTGCATCGTCCGCGGCACGGCGACAACGACTGTGATCGTCGGAGCCGCCCCTCCCGATTCGTGGAACCGGTTCTCGCCCACCATCCAGCGGGCGATCTCGAGCTTCGACGCCAGCGCCTGAAGGCCACGCGCCGAGCCGCCAGGCGGTCTCGCAAATTGCGCAAATGCATTTCTGATCCGTAATAGGTGCGGATTGGGCGGCGGGGGGCCGCGTCTATCCTGCTCGCGCATGGCCAAGGACACCGAGAAGCTGATCCGCCAGCTCTCGCTGATCTCCTATCTGATGGCCCAGGGCAGGCCGACCTCGGCGCTGGAGATCAAGCGCGAGGTGGAGGGGTACAGCGACATGAACGACGACGCCTTCGCGCGCCGCTTCTACGCCGACCGTGCGGAGCTCGACGCCCTCGGGATCACCCTGCAGGTCGAGAAGCCCGGCGAGAGCCTCCAGGGCTACGAGTCCGAGCTCTACTCCCTGCCGCCCGAGAACTACTACCTGCCCGAGATCCGATTTGGCGATGACGAGCTGGCGGCTCTGCAGACGGCGCTGCAGCTCCTGGACGGCGAGTTCGCCTACGCGGAGCCACTGCGGCTGGCGCTCCAGCAGGTCTCGTGGGGGCGTCCCAGCCCGCTGACCGCCCCGGAGCAGTCCTCGGTCGAGGTGCGGATGACAGCCAAGGCCGACGGCGCCGAGGTCTCCCAGCGCCTGTCGAAGATCGAGACCGCGATCTCGCGGCGCAAGACGATCGAGTTCACCTACTACACGATCGAACGGGACTCCCAGGAGAAGCGGAAGGTGGACCCCTACCACCTGGTCTACCGCGGCGGGCAGTTCTACCTGATCGGACACTCGCACGAACGCGATGCGGTGCGCGTCTTTCGCCTCTCGCGGATCCGCGGCAAGGTCTCCTACGCGTCCAAGGCCGAGCACGACTTCGCGCCACCAGAGAAGTTCGAGCGCCGCGACTACGCCCGCCGCGCCGAGTGGCAACTGGGTGAGATCCGGGGCGCGGCGAAGGTCTTCTTCCGCGACCGGGTCGCCTGGCTGGTGGAACGCGACTTCGGCTCCTATGGAGAGTTCCGCAATCCCGGCCGCGGCGACGGATCGCCCGGCAAGGGCCGGATCTTTGAGACCGAGTACGCCTCGAGCCGCCAGATGGTCGCCTGGGCGCTCCACTGGCGGCAGAACGCGACGGTCCTCGATCCGCCCGAGCTCGCCGACGAGGTGTCCGAGCGGCTCGAGCTGCTCAGCGAGCGCCACTCCTCCGACTTCGAGCCGGCCGATGTGGTGCGGACCGTGCCGCCGGCGCCGCGGTCCGCACGGTCGAATGGGCGCTCCGAGTCCTCGATCCGCCCTGAGCGCTTCGCCCGCCTGGTGACTCTCGCCGGGATGCTGATCGAGTCCGCGAAGGGCGAGGCCCGCCTGCCCGTCGCCGACGTCAGGGAGCGGCTGCACGTCACCGAGGAGGAGCTCCGGGAGGACATCGACCTGCTCAACGTCGTCAACTTCGGCGGCGGGACCTACGTGCTGTACGCGGAACTGCAGGGCGACGAGATCGATGTCGACGCCGAGCCCTATGGCGACAACTTCGCCCGCCCCGCGCGGCTGCTGCCGCTCGAGGCCAAGGCGCTGGTCGCAGCCATTGACCTGTTCGGCGACCACCTGCCGCAGAGCGGCCTGATCAGCGCACGCAAGAAGATCGTCGGAGCGCTTGGCCACGACCCCTCCGAGGAGGGCCTGGAGATCGCGGCGTCCGGCGGCGACGACTCGGATGTCGCGCGCAAGGCGAACAAGGCGATCGAGGGCCGCCGGGTCCTCTCGATCCACTACTACAAGGAAAACGAAGACGAGTTCACCAAGCGCGAGATCGAGCCATACGGCCTCGCTAACGGTCCGGAGGGCTGGTACGTCGCCTCGTACGACCGCCGGCGCGAGGATGTCCGCCATTTCCGGCTCGACCGGATCAAGGAGGCCGAGGTCTCGAAGGAGACCTTCGAGCCCAGGCCGGAGGTCGAGGAGATCGCCGCGATCGAGGGCACCTGGCTCTCCGGCGAGAACGTTCCCGCCGCCGAGGTCGCGCGCGTCTGGGTCTCGCCCGAGCGAGCCCGCTGGGCGCGCGAGGATCACACCGTGATCGAGGAACTCGCCGACGGCGCGCTCGTGATCGAGGTCCCCTACGGGAGCACCGACTGGCTGCTGCGGGAGATCCTCAAGGGCGCCGGCGAACTCGTCGTGCTCGAGCCGGATTCCGCGCGCGAGGCAATCGCACACGAGCTCCAGGTCGACGCCGGCGCCACAGCTGTCAAGGCCGCCTAGGCGGCGCCCGCCTGGGTAGGGTCCCGGGCGGCATGTGCTTCGACTACGACTCGCGGCCACCGAAGCTGCCCACTGATCTGGTCTGCAGGCCGATCGCCGGAGGCGCCGCGGCCGAGCTGCTCACGCTCGAGTCAGACGACGGCACGGCCTTCTCGGCGGCGCTCGCCCAGGCTCCCGAGGGCGACGAGCCCGGAGTGGTGATCATCCCGGACGTCCGCGGGCTCTACCCGTTCTACATCGAGCTGGCCGAGCGCTTTGCGGAGGCCGGCCATCACGCGATCGCCTTCGACTACTACGGGCGGACCGCCGGCCTCGGCCCGCGCGACGACGAGTTCGACTACGGACCGCACCGCGAGCAGGTGAAGCTGGACCAGGCGCTCGACGACCTCGCCGCCACGGTGGCGGAGCTCCGCAAACGAACGGGGGGCGGTCCGCCCGTCACCATCGGATTCTGCTTCGGCGGCTCGCTGTCGTTCGTAGCGGGGGCCAGTCCCGACCTGGATCTCGCCGGGGTGGTGGGTCTCTATGGCGTCCTCGACCCCTCCCGATTCGACGGGCGCGGAGTCTTGACCCAGACCGCCGACATCGAACGTCAGGTACTCGGACTCTTCGGGGGAGCGGACAAGGCGATCCCACAGGAGCAGATCGACGAGTTCGAGTCGGCGCTGTCGACCGCCGGGGTCGAGCACGAGATCCACGTCTACCCCGGTGCCCCGCATTCGTTCTTCGACCGCAAGCAGGAGGAGTTCGCGGAGGAGTCCGAGGACGCCTGGCGGCGGATACTCGGCTTCCTGGCGCAGACCCGCGAGCGGGACGCGTAGCCGCCCCAGGGGATCCTGCTGACGGCGACATAATCGAGCGCGGTGGAGAGCGCTGGCAAACTCGCAGAGGGGCGTGAGTGCTTCGACCGCCAGGCATGGCGCCAGGCCTACGACGCCCTGAAATCTGCTGACGACTCGGAGCCGCTTGGGCCGCCCGACCTGGAGCTGCTGGCGACCGCGGCCTACATGCTCGGCGTTGAGGGCGAGTACCGAGAGCTACTCGAGCGGGCATACAACGGCCGACTCGAGGCGGGGGAGCCGCTGGCCGCAACCCGGTCCGCCTGCTGGATCGCCGTGAGCCTCGCCGCGCGGGGTGAGCTCGGGCAAGCCGGCGGCTGGCTCGGCCGTGCGGAGAGGCTCCTCGAGCGGGAGGGAGGGGACACCGTCGAGCGCGGATATCTCCTCCTCCCACGAATCTTCGAGCAGGAGGTGGCGGGCGATTTGGATGGGTCGGCGGCGACCTCGGCAGAGGCGGCCGAGATCGGGGAGCGCTTCAGCGATCCGGATCTCTTCTCGATTGCCACCCACGCCGAGGGCAGCGTCCTGATTCGGCTCGGCAGGCTCCGCGAGGGGCTGGCGCTCCTCGACCTGGCCATGGTCGCGGTGGTCGCCGGGGAGGTCTCCCCGATCAGCTCGGGGATCGTCTACTGCGGTGTCATCCTCGCCTGCGAGGAAGCCCACGAGCTCCGCCGCGCCCGGGAGTGGACCAACGCGCTCACCGAGTGGTGCGAGGGCCAGCCTGATCTCGTCTCCTTCACCGGGCGGTGCCTCGTCCACCGTGCGCAGATCATGCGGTTGAACGGCGCCTGGCAGGAAGCCATCGATGAGGCGCGGCGGGCCGCCGACCGCTCTCTGAGGGGAGAGAACCGCGCGGCAGCCGGCGAAGCCCACTATCAGCGCGGGGAGGTCCACCGCCTCCGTGGTGAGCGCCGGGAGGCGGAGGAGGCCTATCGCGAGGCGAGCGGCCAAGGCCGCGAGCCGCAACCAGGGCTCGCCCTGCTGCGGCTCGGGGAGGGCAATGAGAAGGCCGCGAAGGCGGCGATCCGCAGGGTGATCTCGGAGGCCGAGGATCCCGGCAGGCGAGCGGATCTGCTGCCGGCGTACGTCGAGATCATGGCGGCGGTGGGCGACCTGAAGGCCGCTCGGGAGGGCTGCGCCGAGCTCGGCTCGATTGCGGAAGGTGAGGAGGAGCCGGGGGCACTCGCGGCGATGGCGGCGCAGGCGCGCGCCCTGGTCGAGCTGGCCGCGGGGAACTCGCAGGCGTCCCTGCCCCCGCTGCGCCGCGCCGCCGAGCTCTGGCGACGGTTCGAGGCCCCCTACGAGAACGCCCGGGCGCGAGAGCTGATCGGACTCGCCTGCCGCAACCTCGGCGACGAGGACAGCGCGCGCCTCGAGCTGGAGGCTGCACGGGATACCTTCGCTCGTCTCGGCGCGGACACGGACCTCGCACGAATCGACAGTTCGGAAGAGCTCGACGGGCACGGCGATTCACCCGGGCTCACCAAGCGCGAGCTGGAGGTCCTGCGACTGCTCTCCGCAGGAGATACGAACAAGGAGATCGCCGCCAGTCTGGTGCTGAGCGTCAGGACCGTCGATCGCCACGTGAGCAACCTGTACGCCAAGCTCGGGGTCTCCTCCCGAGCCGCGGCTGCCACCTACGCGCACGAGCACGGCCTCGTCTGAGGCCTGTGTGGGTGAGATCACCCATTTCTCCACGAGCTGGAGATTTGGGTGATTCACCCGATGCGCCCGCGACGGCCCCGCCGTAGCTTCACGGTCACAGCCGAACGCGGAGCGAAGGAGCGCAAATGCAGCCGGAGCAACGAGTCATCGTGGTGGGGGCGGGACCGGCGGGGATCGCCTCAGCCGTGGCCCTGAAGGACGCCGGTCTGGGCCCCGTGGTCGTCGATCAAGCGGACCGAATCGCCTCGTCGTGGCGCTCGCGCTACGACAGCCTGCGGCTCAACACCTGGCGTCCCTTCTCCCATCTGCCGGGCCGACGTTTTCCAAAAGGCACACCGACCTTTCCGAGCCGCGACCAGCTGGTCGATCACCTCGAGCGTCACGCCGCAGAGGACGGGATCGAGCTGCGGCTCGGCACCCGCGTCGAGCGGATCGACCGTGCCGACGGAGAATGGGTGATCAGCAGCAGCGCGGGCGAGCTTCGAAGCTCACAGGTGATCGTCGCCACGGGGCATGAGCAGACTCCCGTGATCCCTGACTGGCCAGGGCGTGAGACGTTCGAGGGCGAGCTGCTGCATACATCGGAGTATCGGAACCCAGGTCCATTCGAGGGCAAGCGAGTCCTCGTGGTCGGTCCAGGGTGCTCGGGGATGGAGATCGCCAAGGAGCTGGCCGAAGGCGGCGCGTCCGAGGTCTGGCTCGCCGTGCGCACCCCGCCCAACCTGCTCCTCCGCCAGGGACCCGGGCCGGTCCCCGGTGACCTGATCGGAACCTTGCTGTGGCATCTGCCGACCCGGATGGGCGATCGGATCGCTCGCTTCGGCGCCCGCATGGACTTCGGCGACCTGGCCGAGTACGGGTTGCCTCGGCCTGAGACCGGGGTCTTCACCGATGTGCGGACCCGTGGCAAGGTGCCCGCGATCGTCGACGCGGAGGTGATCGAGGCGATCAAGGAAGGACGGATCGAGGTGGTTGCCGCCGTCGCATCGCTCGACTCCAGCAAGGTCGATCTGGCCGATGGAACCCGGATCGAGCCTGAGTCCGTGATCTGCGCAACGGGCTACCGGCGAGCGCTCGAGCCCCTCCTCGGCCATCTCGGTGTACTCGGCGACCGCGGCTTGCCGCGCACGATCGGGCACAGATCGGCTGCCCCGGGCCTGCGCTTCATCGGATTCCTGCCGCGTCCCGGCGGCATCGGCCACATGGGCAAGGAGGCGAGGTGTGCGGCGAAGGTCATTCGCCGTGAACTGCGACAACGAGGAGGAGAACGATGGCCACTCAGACCAACGGACTCGCACCAGAGCTCGGCAGCCGGCTCGACCACACGCTGATCGCCGCCTCTCCGTCCAGCCTCGAGGACCTGGAGGAGATCGTCACCCTCGTCGGCCGAGCGCCCTGGCTCTGGGGTCACGCCGTCTGCTTCGATGTCGAGCGCCGCAGCCATCGCGTTCTCTATAAGACGCCCCACCTCGAGATCGCGCTGTTCGGTTGGGCAGCGGGCCAAGACACGGTCTTCCACGATCACGGTGGGGCCAGCGGTGCCGCGTACGTCTGCAGCGGGAGCCTGATCGAGGACACCGTCCAGGCGGTCGACGGGCATGTGGTCCACCAGCTGCGGCACCTGCGGCGCGCCGATTCCGCGTTCAGCTTCGGGCCGGACTACATACACCGCGTCCAGCACGACCCGACACACGGCGTGGCGCTCTCGATTCACGCCTACACCCCGGCAGTCTCAGACTCGGTCGATTACGAGCTCCTGCCGAACGGGATGCTCCAGGCTTACTCTCCGACTCAGGAGCTCGGAGGAGCGCCGGTGGCGTAGCGGTGGTGAATCGCCAGGGAGTTGCCGTCCGGATCCTGGAAGATCGCCTGCTTGCAGACCCCGCTGTCGATCGTCTCCGTGACGAACTCGACGCCGCGCGACTCGAGCTCGGCCTTCGCCGCGTCGTAGTCGTCGACGTGGAATTCGAGCGGAGTGGTGTTCGGGCTGAAGTCGATATTGAAGGCATCGACCTGCATGAGCGCGATCGTCACGGTCCCGGTCTCGAACTCACCGGCCGGCATCTCGCCCCACTGCTTCCCGAACGGCAGCCCGAGGGTTTCGCCGTAGAACTTCCGGGCGGCCTCCCAGTCCTTGGTCGGGAAGGCGATGAAGTCGACGCCGTTGATCAGCTGCGTGTTGGTTGCCATGGGTTCACCATCGCAGATCTAGGGGGTGCCGGCATGCGCGGCGGGGGCCTCAACGGCGAGCACCTGACCGGTCCTCGGTCCCTTGAAGATGCCCTCGGGGCCGTTCCATTCGGCGGAATTCATGAACAGCGTGCGGCCATCCTCACCGCCGAGCATGCAGGCGAAGCAGCCGCGATCCGCCTCGAGCACGTCGAGCGTCTTCCCGCCCTCAGCGACGCGCGTGCAGCGTCGATTCGGGACGTCCGCGTACCAGACGGCTCCCTCAACATCGAGGCAGATCCCATCCGGGGTGCCCTCGCCAAGGTCGGCCCACCTGCGGCGGTTGGTGAGCGTTCCGTCGTCGCCGATGTCGAACGCGGTCAGCTCCTTGGCGTAGGAGTCGGCGACGATCAGCGTCGAGTCGTCGGGAGTCACCGCCATTCCGTTGGGGAAGGCGACGCCGCCCGCCACCTGCTCGGCCGAGCCATCGGGTCTCACGATGGCAATCGTCCCCGGCGCGAAATCGCCGCCCGCCATCATGTCGAAACCGGGCCCGTTGACATAGGCGTTGCCTCGCCCGTCGACCACGATCTCGTTCCAGCCGAAGTCGGAGACATCGCTGAGATCGACGTGGGTCACGAGGGAACCATCCCGCTCCATCCGAAGCAGCTCTCGGCCGGCGGTGATCAGCATCGGACCGTCGGGGAGCCAGTCGATCGAGAACGGGAAGGCGTCCACCCTGGCCATCACGTCACGCCCGCCGTCCCGGTCAAGCGCGATCACCTCGTGGGCGACCCAGTCCGAGAACCAGAGCCGTCCCTCGTGCCAGCGCGGCGACTCGCCGAGACCGATCCCCTCCATCATCACAGTCGGCTTCGAGACTGCGGGCATCACGACCCGGCGTTCGCCGCCCCGGAGTAGCGCAGCGACCCGGGCGTGGTCAGGTCCTCGCCGGTCTCGAGCAGCGTCTTGAGGCCCGAGAGGATCATCCCCCAGCCGCCATAGATCTCGCCGTTCACGTCCGGCTTCAGCTGATCGTGGACGACCGTCAGCCGACAGGAGTCGTCGCCCACTGTCTCGATCTCCCAGGTCACCCTCGAGGCACCCTCCTTCTTCACCTCTTCGCTCCACAGTGCGGTGAAGGTCTGGACGAGGCGACGGGGTGGGTCGACCTCGAGGTTCTCGCCCTCGGCGATGTCGATCACGCCCGGCACGGACGACTTGTAGGCGGAGCCGTCGGTGTAGTCCGACTCGGTGCGAACGCCGAAGCTGTATCGAGCCCGCAGGTCGGCGTCGGTGATCGCCTCCCAGAGCCGCTCCGGTGTGGTCTTGATGAAGACCTCGAAGACCGCGGCAGTGTCATCGGGATACAGCGCGGCTCCGGCCTCGGGATACTTCTCCATGTTCTTCCTCCTCTAGCTCTCTCTTCAGCCCGCTGAGCGTCGCCGCCAGCGGCTCTGCGTACTTGCTCACCCAGCGGTCGTGGATGAGCCGGAT
>DATDKQ010000223.1:0-2583 GCA_036519915.1 Solirubrobacterales bacterium
TGGAAAGCGGCGCCTCCGGATGGGCTCGGTGTGTCGAGCGAGGAGTAGCCTGGGCGACATGCCGGGGGCCTCGTGAAAGCTGCCGGAATCGAGCGGTTCGGCGGCGATGTGCGGGAGCTGTCGCTTCCCGATCCGCGTCCAGCCGGCGCGGGCGAGACGCTCATCACGGTGCGGGCCGCCGGGGTGGGGCCCTGGGACGACCTCGTCAGGCTCGGATCGTGGGACGTCGGGCCGCGGCCGCCGATGGCGCTGGGCGTCGCGGCGGCAGGGACGGTCGCTGCCGTTGGGGCCGGCGTCGGCGGGTGGTCGGTCGGAGATGAGGTGATGACTCACCCGGTACCCCTGCTGGAGCATGGGTGCTGGAGCGAGTTGTTGCTGGCCCGCGCCGATGTGCTGGCCGCGAAGCCGTCCGCTGTGCCATGGGAGGACGCGGCCGCCTTTCCGGTGCCGGCGCTGACGGCGGACCAGGCGATCGGTGCCGCGCTCGGGAACTCGGGCGCCGGGCGGTTGCTCGTCCACGGCGCCGGAGGCGTGACCGGGCAGCTGATCGCAGCATTGGGGGTGGTGGTCGGAGCCGAGGTCGCGGTGACAGCCGGGCCGCGGAGCGCTGAGCGGCTGCGAGAGCTCGGGGTGGCAGCGGTGTTCGACTACCACGACGGCGGCTGGCCCGCCAGGGTCCGCGACTGGGCGGGTGGGGGCGGCGTGGTCGCAGCGATCAACGCGGCTCCTGGCGGTGAGGCCGTCGCCCTCTCCACCGTCGCCGACGGCGGGCGGCTGGCCACGATCACCGGCGCGCCGCCGGCGGCGGCGCGCGGGGTGACGATTGTCGATATCTACGTGCAGGCGGACGGTGGCCGGCTCGCGAGCATGGCCGAGCGGCTCGGCAATGGCGAGATCGGGATTTCCGTGGGCGGGATCTACGGCCTCGCCGCGGCGGCGGACGCGCTCAATCTGGCCGTCGGCGGGGGCGGCGGTAGTGCGGTCGTACTGCGCGTGTGAGGCCGACGCCTGCGCTCGCAACGAGGCGCAAGCGGAAGCGCGGCTCGACAAGAGGGAACGCGGCCACTGCTCGGGCCAGGAGTCCGTACCTACTCCGAGCAGTTGCCTGACGCTCCAGCGGGCGGCCGGCCGAGCGGACCGGAAGCCCCTGCTGGGTAGAGTCGGGCCAACCATCGGGCCAGCGGGATCTGGGACTTCAAGGAGAGGCACCAAGTTTGGCGATGGCCAGGAGAACGTGATGAAGGCGATCGTCCAAGACAAGTACGGCTCCCCTGACGTCCTGGAGCTCCGAGCCATCGACAAGCCGGTCGTCAAGGACGACGACGTGCTCGTACGGGTGCGGGCGGCGGCCGTCAATATCGGCGACTGGCACCTCCTGAGGGGCGTGCCGTACGTCATGCGCGCGGTGTCCGGCCTGCGTAAGCCTAGGCGCGCGGTACCGGGACTCGATATCGCCGGTCAGGTCGAGGCGGTCGGCAGAAGCGTCAAGCAGTTTCGAGCGGGCGATGAGGTGTTCGGATGGTGCCGGGGCGCCTTCGCCGAGTATGCGTGCACCGCGGAGAACAACCTCCTGCCGAAGCCGGCCAACCTCACGTTCGAGCAATCGGCGGCGGTCGGAGACTCCGCGTTCACCGCCCTCGCAGCCGTTCGCGATCAGGGGAAGGTGCAGGCTGGGCAGAGGGTGTTGATCAACGGTGCGTCGGGCGGCGTCGGCGCGTTCGCCGTGCAGATCGCGAAGTCGTTCGGAGCCGACGTGACCGGCGTCTGCAGCACGAGGAACGTGGACCTCGTCCGATCGATCGGCGCCGACCACGTCATCGACTACACGAAGGAGGACTTCACCCCGACCGAGCAGCGCTACGACGTGATGCTCGACCTGATCGGGAGCCGTTCGCTGTCCGACTGCCGGCGAGCGCTGACCCGGCGGGGAAGGTACGTCCTGGTCGGCGTGCGGGACCTCGGTCGTTGGTTTGGGCTCGCTCGTCAGATCAAAGCGCTACTGCTGTCGCCGTTCGTGCGCCAGCGGGTGCGGGTGTTCCTCGTGAGGCACAACAGGGAGGACCTGGCTGTTCTGAAGGAGCTTGTCGAGGCCGAAAAGGTTGCGCCGGTCATCGATAGGCGCTACGAGTTGAGTGAGGTCCCCGAAGCACTTCGACACCAGGGAGAAGGACACACCCAAGGAAAGATCGTCATCGCCTTGTGAGGCGCAAACGCCGCTCAGGCACGGGAGCTTGGTACGTAGCAGCTGGAGCTTTGAGGCTCCGGTGAACCTGCAGCGCGTCAAGCCGTCGCCTGGCCGGGATGCTGCGTGCACGCCCGCTTCGCGCGACGAGCGGGCATGTCGGCTCCCGCGCGCCACACGCTCGCGACGGACGACGAGCGGAAGCGGCGGGGCTCCCGCTCTGCATGGAAGGCAGCACTGACCGGCTCGCTGCTGCTTTTCCACAGATGCTCGTGACGTCGGAGCCGATCGCGCGCCGGTGGACGGGCGCATTTCGTCCGCTGCAGCGCCAGACTCGTATCGGCGCCGAGTCCTGCTCACGCAGGGAGAGCATGCGCCACGTCCTGGTGTTGGCGAGAACC
>DATDKQ010000224.1:0-9748 GCA_036519915.1 Solirubrobacterales bacterium
GGCGCTGATTCCGGGCGAGGAGATGGAGCGGCTCCACCGCTTCGCGAAGGTCCTCACCGACCTCCGCGACCGGTCGACCGAGGGTGGGCTGGAGACGCTGATCGAGCGCGCTGCCTCCGCCTTCGACTACGACCTGGCCACCCTAAGCCGAATCGACGGTCAGGCCCGGTGGGCCAACGTGCGCAAGCTGATGCGGCTGGCGCGCGAGTTCGAGGCGAGCGAGGGGCCGGACCTCGGCGCCTTCCTCGAGTACCTGGACTCGCGGGCCGCGAGCCGTGATCGCGAGGCCGAGGCCGCGACCCGTGCGGAGGGCCACGCCGGCGTTCGGGTGATGACGGTGCACGGCGCGAAGGGGCTCGAGTTCGAGGTGGTCGCGGTCGCCGACCTCGGCCGCAACCTCCAGCTCGGCTGGTCCCCCCTGCGGGTGCAACCCGGAGAGGAGGGCCCCGAGGGAGGCGAGCTGGCCCGCGTCGGCGTCCAGCTCGGGCGCCTCGGCCGCCCGGCCGAGCGCCTGCACGACTACCAGGAGCTGACCGAGCTGGCAGCCGACCGCGACTCCGAGGAGGAAGCTCGGCTCGCATACGTCGCCGCGACGCGAGCAAAGCGCCGCCTGCTGCTCAGCGGCACCTTCAACCCGAACGCGCTGAAGAAGGAGATCAACGGCCGCAAGCCGATCGCGCTTCAGCTGATCCGCTCGCTGCTCGATGGAGAGGTGACCGAGGGGGAACTCGAGATCCCGGCCGCGGGCGACGGCTACCCGGCCGGCCGCCTGCGCGTCAGCGTCAGCGAGCCGGCGCCGGGCGCGGGAGCGGAGCTCCTCGCCCGGGGCGAAGCCGAGCCCCCGCCGGAGCAGACGGCCGAGGCCGAGCCGCCCCTGGACCGGCCCGAGGTGCCACCGGCCCTGATCGGCGGGCTCTCCTACTCGGCGCTGTCGGCCTTCGAGAACTGCGGCTACCGCTTCTACGTCGAGCGCGTCCTCGGGATCGGTGAGCCCGAGATCGTGTCCGTGGACGGGGAGGAATCCTCGGCCCCCGAGGTCCGGAGGCGATTCGGGCCCGGCCTCGCGGTCCACTCGCTGCTCGAGTGGAGCGCCCGCAACCGCTGGCGCGAGCCGGATGAGGAGCGCATCGCCACCGCCATGCGCGAACAGGGGCTCGAGGCGGACGACGGGATCACCCAGGTGCTCGCGCTCACGAAGGCCTTCCTCGGCTCGCCGCTTTGCGGCGAGATCTCCGATGCGAGGGTGAGCCCCGAAGTCCCCTTCGTGCTCTCGGTGGGCGGGACCCTGATCCGCGGCTCGATCGATCTGCTTGCGCGGCGCCCCGATGGGTCGGTGCTGGTCGTCGACTACAAGACCGACCGGCTCGAGGGTCGCGATCCGAATCAGATCGTCTCCCGCTATTCGATCCAGCGGGACCTCTACGCGCTCGCGGCCGCGGCCCGCGGCGCCCCCGTCGAGACGGCCTATGTCTTCCTCGAACGAGCCGATGAGCCGGTGCGGGAGAGCTTCGGCGAGGGGGAGCTCGAGGCGGCGCGGGACCGGGTCGAGGCCGTGCTGGAGCGGCTCGCGGCCGGCCGCTTCGAGGTCACCGACCGCCCGCACCGGGCGCTCTGCGCTGACTGCCCCGCGCGGGAGCGGCTCTGCAGCTACCCGATCGAGCTGACGATGCGGGACTCGGCCGAGGCCGTGGCCGCATGAGCCTCGGGCTCTTCGGATACGGATCGCTCGTGCTCACCGACAGCGCCTCCATGACCCTTGGCAGGCCCGTCGGGGAGATACAGAGTGCGCGGCTATACGACTGGCGCCGGCGCTTCTCCCAGCGCCGCGACAACCTGACCTGCGAGAAGACCTTCGAGTGCGACGGCGGCTGGCGACCGGAGTGGATCCTCGGGCTCAACGTCGAGGAGGGCGAGGACGACGCGGGGCCGGTCAACGGCGTGGTGATCGAGCTCACCGAGGCCGAGCTCGACCGCCTCGATATCCGCGAGATCCGCTACGACCGGGTCGAGGTCACCGGCCTGGTCGAGGGACAGGACCTCCCCCAGCGCATCGTCACCTATACGGCGAAGCCGTACCACTTCGCGCTGGACCCTCCGGATGACGCGGTGATCCTCGACACCTATGCCTCAGCGGTAGAACGAGGATTCAGCGGGCTCGGGAAGGAGGAGCTCGAGCACTATCTGTCGACCACTCCGTACCCGGTCGAGCGCGTCGAGGCGAAGCTCGTGATCGACAGGATCCCGGACGGCAACCCCAGAGCTTGGTGAACCTCGATCTAGGCGCGATGCCAGTTGCGGGCCCACTCGCGAAGCCCGCCCATCACCGGCTCGAGCGAGTGCCCCTTCTGGGTGAGCTCGTAGCTGACCCGGACGCGCTTGCCCGCCTCCTGGACCTCCCGCCTGACCAGGCCGGCCTCCTCCAGCTCCTTGAGCCGGTGGGAGAGGAGCCGATCGGACATGCCCGGGACAGCCTCCTTGAGCTCCGCGAAGTGGAGCGGCCCATCGGTGAGCGCGTAGAGGATCGCGCCGGCCCAGCGACGTCCGATCAGCTCCACCGCGCCGTGGAAGTGAGGACACACTTGTTTGGGCTTGGCCGCTCCCCTGGCTCGGCCGATGCGGCCTTGAGATCTCACTTCGACTAGAGCTTACTGAAGGTAAGGGACCGGCCGGCATCAAACGGGTTGCGCTTACGCGCACCCTCGCACGACTAACGCGTGCACGGGCCGGTGCTGACGGGGCCCGTCGAGTCGCTGAGCTCGCTCGCGACAACGCTGTTCGGCACCGCATAGCCGCCCGGCTTCCCCTCGGTCGTGGCTGCGAAGACCGTGCCCATCACCCTGCCGTTGCCGTCCACCAGCGGTCCGCCTGAGTTGCCGCTGCGAACGTCGCCGCGCAGCGCCGTGAGCTGGCGCGTCACCGGCCCGCGACCGTAGGAGTCCTGGGTGATGACGGGACCGGTTGCCCCGGCCCTCGCGGGGGTGATCGTCAGCGGCCCGTTCTCCGGGTAGCCGATGACGGCGCCGGGAGTCCCGCTTCGCACATCGGGGGCGAACGGGAGAGGGCCGTCATCCAGGCCGTTCACGCGCAGCAGCGCGAGGTCGTTGGTGGGGTCGTAGTGGACGGGCGTCGCGTCGAGCGACGAGCCCGAGCCGCCGGGGGTCACGGTCGTGTCGGTCTCTCCCGCCACCACGTGGGCGTTCGTAACTACGAGGTCCGGGGCGGCGACCCAGCCCGATCCCTCGACGCCGAGGCCGCACGCCGTGCCCAGCACCCGCACCACGCTGTCGGATGCCGCCCGCACATCGGGGTCCCGGGCGATCTTCGAGTCCGGTGCAGCGACGTCCGGGCTCGGGCCCTGGACCGAGAGCCTGGGGTCAATTCGGTGGAGCGCGTTGATCAACGCGCTGGAGGGCGGGAAGGCGCCGTTGAGCGCCCGCAGGATCGCCGACTGCTGGACGGCCTCTCGCAGCCCCTTCGCTCCCGGCGCGTTGAGTGCCACGGCGCCGAACAGCCAGGCGAGCCCGAGGCCCAGCGCCACCAGGAGCGCGGCACCGCCAGAGGACTCGGCTATCGCCACGCCCCGCCGGCGTCCGGCCGCACCGATCAGCCGCCTGCGCGCGGCGACGGCCAGCCCCTCCATTGAGACGGCGACGAGTCCTCCGGCCAGGAGCGCGCCGGCAAGCGCCGTCGCGGGCGCGTACGGGGAGTGCGAGCCTTCCGGCAACAGGGCGGGGCCCAGCCGGCTGCCGAGAAATGCCCCGATCGCGAAGCCGCCGAGGCTCAGCACCCCTACGATCAGCCCCTGCTGGTAGCCCCACACGGCCATGGCCAGGGAGAAGGCGATGATCACCCAGTCGAGGCCGGTCACGGTTTCCCGAATACAAGCGTACGAGCCACTACCTTTGCCCGCGTGAATCCCCCCGTGACACGGTCACGGCAACGAGGACGGGAGGACCCACTGTCACGGGAGCCCGCCCGCGATC
This sequence comes from Solirubrobacterales bacterium, assembly GCA_036519915.1. GTDB lineage: Bacteria > Actinomycetota > Thermoleophilia > Solirubrobacterales > 70-9 > DASUPK01. The sequence continues at coordinate 3,984 of DATDKQ010000224.1, forward strand.
CTCGCGCCCAGCGGGGTCCACTCTCGGAGCGCCAGCGCCGGCTGCGCCAAAGGGCTCTACCGCTTGCGATCGTCGCCCTCATCGCGTTCATCCTCGGGGTGATCAGCGCCGCCGGCGATCCCGAGCGGGACATGGCGAATCGCTTCGTTCAGGCATGGGCACATCAGGACTTCAAGTCGATGCGCGACGAACTCTCCGATTCGGCTCAGGCCCAGTACTCCGCCGCCGAGCTCGCCTCCGCGTACCGAGGAGCCCAGCAGGTCGCCACCGCAACCGCGATCGATCCCGGCGACGCGGACGGCCCCAAGAGCGTCAACGGAACGGATGTCGTCGACGTTGACGTTGGGGTGCGGACGCGGCTGTTCGGCAAGGTCGACGGGGTTCTGCGGCTGCCGATCGACGGCGGCAAGGTCGCGTGGGCGCCGTATCTGACCTTCCCCAATCTGCAGCCAGGAGAGCAGGTCGGTCGTCGTCTTGAGCTGGGCAGGCGCGCGCCGATCATGGCCAAGCACCACATCGCGCTCGCCACGGGACCGGTCGACGGTCGCTCGCACCCGCTGGGCTCGGACGCCATCGACGTCGCCGGCGAAACCGGAGCAGCCGATTCTGAACAGCAGGCGAAGCTGCAGCGGGCCGGCTATCCCACGAACGAGAGCACGGGCATCAGCGGGCTCGAACTGGCCTTCAACCCGCGCCTCTCGGGCACGCCCAGCGGGGAGCTGCTGGCGGTGAAGGCGAGCAGCCCGCAACTCGACGTGCCTCGGTCGACGCAGGGCCGAGTCCTCGCAACGGCGCAGGGGACGCCCGGGCAGCCGGTGCGAACGACGATCGACCCGCGCATCCAGGCGATCACCGTGAATGCGCTCGGCGGCCAGTCGGGTGGGGCCGTCGTGCTCAACGCGCGCAACGGCGACGTCCTGGGGCTCGCCGGGTCCGCCTACTCCTCCCCGCAGCCCCCGGGCTCGACGTTCAAGGTGATCACGACGACCGCCGCGCTGGAGGGCCACGACGTGAAGCTCACCGACAACTTCCCGGTGCTCACCGAGATCAACCCGGACCCCCAGAACGGCGCCCGCGTCGTCCACAACGCACACGACGAGGCCTGCGGCGGCACCTTCGTGCAGGCGTTCGCCAAGTCGTGCAACACGGTCTTCGCGCCCCTCGGCGTCAAGGTCGGGGCCGAGCGTCTGGTCCAGACGGCCGAGCAGTACGGCTGGAACGAGAAGCCGAGTCTCTACAACGCCGCCGCGACCGCCGCCACCGATCCGAACGGCATGACGATGCCCACGGACTTCAGCGACGACACGAGCCACACCGACCTCTCGGTCACGGCGTTCGGACAGGGTCAGGTGCTCGCCACCCCTCTCGGCATGGCATCCGTCGCCCAGACCGTCGCCAACGGCGGAGTGCGCAGCCCGACGTCGATCGTCAAGGACCCGGGGCTGAAGAGCAATGCCAAGCCCGTCAAGGTCACCTCCAAGGAGAACGCCAAGGTCCTCACCGGGCTGATGCGCGCCGTCGTCACCTCGGGCACCGGCGTCGCGGCGAACATCCCCGGCATCCAGGTGGCCGGCAAGACCGGCACCGCCGAGCTCGGCCCGAAGCCTGGTCAACCGCCTGCCCCGCCGGGTGAGGAGAACACCGTCGAGCAGATCGTCGACGGCTGGTTCATTTGCTTCGCGCCGGCCCGGCACCCGAAGCTGGCCGTCGCGGTGATGCTGATCGACGCCTCCGGTGACGGTGGGACGACGGCGGCGCCGATCGCCAGCAACATCCTGACGGCGGCCCTCAAGTAGAGGGATAGCCGAACACAACGCCGACGATCGCCATGCCACCGCCGATCGCGGTGAGCAGGCCGCCTGGGGCCTCGAGCACCAGGCTGAGCGGCACACCGATCAGGGCGAGCGCCGTTCCGCCTGCGAGCAGCGCCCACCAGTTGAGCCCACGAGCGCCCGGCTCCGGCGCGGCCGGCGCACTGAGGATCGTCGAGAAGGCCATCAGCCCGACGCCGACGAGGCCACCGGCAAGACCTAGGAGCTGGATCAAGGCCAGCCCGGCACCTATGGCTCCGATGACGAGCAGCGCCTGGAGCTGGGTCCTCGTCATCGGGCCGGGGGCGCCGGGCGCCGCCCTAGATATCAAGCGTGACGTCGCCGGTCTCGCCGTCGTGCTCGATCTCGAGCTTGAGCGGACGGTTCTCATTGATGCCCTCGTCGACCAGGAAGAGGACGATGGCGCCCTGCGTCGGCCCGCTCTCGCCCGGGGAATCGGGCACCGGGATCACGCCATGCCCCGCAAGCGTCGTGCCCAGCGGTGCCGCGAACGGTGTGTGGCTGGGAATGGCCTCGTAGCCCGCACCAGTCGTGTCGACGATCGTCATCTGAGCCGTGGAGGGCAGACGGGTCGCCTGATCGCTGTGGTTCTTCATCGTCAGGAAGACGCCGAGGTAGGCCTTCCCCGCGGGGGTGGGAATGGTCTGCCCGGCCAGATAATTCTTGTCCTCGTGGTCAGTCGGGTTCAGGAAGCGCGTCAGCTGGACGTTGATCTCGAGCTCGCCCAGCTGGATGGGCACTCCCTCGTCCCCCTCCTTGCCGGGCGAATTGCCGCAGCCTGCCACGCCGACCAGGGCGAGGACGAACGCGAGGGCCAGGGCTCCCTTGTGGCCGGGGCGCATGAGGGCGCGCAGTCTATCCAGCGATGCTGGGGACACGATCACCACCGGCGATCTCGACCCGAGGTACCTGCGCACCGGACTCGATCAGGTCCCGCATGCGCGCCAGAGCCTTCGTCCAGCGCCGGCGCCACCAGCGCTCCCGCCCGATCTCCCTGATTCGATCGAAGGTCGTCGTAGGGGCCGTCCAGAACGTCAGCCTCACGGTCGTGGTCGGGCCCGCCTCGAGCTCCCAGACCAGGCGCATCGGAGTGCGGTCGAGCCGACCCCCGCGGGCGTGTTCGACGACCCCGTAGGGGCGGTCTGCGTCCGCGATCACCGTCTCCATGTAGCGGACCCCAGCCGGGGCATCGACCCGGAACCGGGCTGCGGCACCGCGGCCGGAGGCGTCAATGCGCTCCACCCTGTAGTCGTCAGCGAAATGGTCGATCCAGCTCGGACGGGTGGCCAGGTCACAGATGAAGTCGAAGACGCGCTCGCGCGGAGCGTCGATGGAGGTGGTCACGGTGATCGGCCCCACGGCCGCGCGATTCTAGACGGGCGGGACCCCTCCGCCCTCTCATCACCGGGCGAACAAACCCAACCGCCAATGCTGCCTGGAAAACCTGGACTTTCCGGACAACCTGAACAAAATCTTCTGGCCATTACGCAGTACTGGGGTACCATCGGCCGCACCCTCCGGATGGCCCTGACACGACAGAGCGCGGACGACGTCCACCACGCGGGAGAAACTGCCGGCGGCGTCGGTTCCTTCGTTTGTCAGGGGTGCTCCTTCCCGGTGTCCTTCGAGCCGGCCGAATCGATTCCACGTTGCCCCAACTGCGGCGGCACCGATTTCCGCCGAGCCTCGCTCTTCGAGCAGCCCACTCTGAGCAACATCGCCATCTCGCGCCCGGTCGCCAAGCCGACGGACTGGCTCGACGGCGTCCGCGAGTCGATCACCGAACCCGGGAAGTACCTGGCCATGTTCGCGGACGGGCGCTCACGCGTGATCCAGCTCTCGGCCGGCTGGTCGCGAATCGGCCGCAGCCGCTCGGCAGACGTCAGGCTCGATGACCCGACCGTTTCGCGCCGACACGCCGTCATCGTGCAGACGCCGGAGGGTGAACTGCGCGTTCTCGACGACCGCTCGATGAACGGCATCAGCGTCAACGGAGAGCCGGTCGATTGGAGCCCGCTGGCGGACGGGGACGAGCTCCAGATCGGGCGCTACACGCTGAGCGTCATCGAGAGCGCCGGCGAGAGCGACTTCAGCGAGACGGCTTAGTCCGAGCCGTCCGAGCGGTCCGAGCCGTCCGCGCCGCCGACCGCCTGCAGGGCTTCGTCGAGAGCCGGGTCGATGGGGACCGACTGCTCCATCGAGACCGCGGCGAGCACCTCGCCGACGAATGAGCGCGGGGTGACCACCAGCCGCAGCTCCTGCCGGCGGTTTCGCAGCCTGGCCGCCGCGTCGAAGATCAGGCTGATTCCTGAGCTGTCGATGTAGCTGGTCTCGCTCAGATCCAGCACGAGGGCGCGCGCCTGGTTGGGCACGGCTTCGAGCAGCTGCTGGCTCAGGTCGTCCACGTTCGACGCATCCACCTCTCCCGCAACGCGAGCCAGCTCGATGTCTCCCTGGCTCTCGAGCGAGAGCCGGGCGAGCTGCGGCCTCAACCTTCCTCCCTCAGCCGCCGCAGCAGGTGGACCGTCGTTCCGTTCTCCGCCCGCTCGACCGAGACGTCATCCATGAACTCGCGCATGATCGGGATGCCCCTCCCGCGGCTGCCTCCGCGAGGCCGGCGCCACTCGCCATGGTCGCGGATGGTTACCGTCGCCTCCCCATCGACCAACGCGGCCCGCACCTCGACCGTCCCGTCCCGCGGACCGTACGCGTGCTCGATCGAGTTGGCGCAGGCCTCCGAGACCGCGATCGCGAAGGCCGCGCAGTCATCGTCGGTGCCGTCGTTGGCCTCCACCCACCGCCTGATCAGGTGCCGAGCCGTCGCCAGCTGCGCCGGCACCGCCGGCACCTCGACCTCCAGCAGCTCGTGGAGGCCCACGGTCTGCACCGTGAGGATCGCGATGTCATCGGCGATCGCGATGTCCTCGGTGAGCCGGGAGGTGATCGCCTGGCATTTCAGCTCGGGCTCATCCGGCGCGGATGACGCCACCTCGACCAGGGCGGTCTCCCCGTCAGAGAGCTTGCTCCCTCGGCGCTCGATCAGCCCATCGGTGTAGAGCACGAGCGTCTCACCGGGAAGGAGGGTCAGATTCTGCTCGTCATAGGTCTGGCCCCCGACGGCCCCGAGCGGCGGGCCCCCCGTCTCCGAGAGGAAATCGGCGCTTCCGTCCGTGCGCAGCAGCAGTGGATACGGGTGACCGGCGCGTGCGAATCGGACCTCCCAGGTGCTCAGGTTGAGCGTCGCGTAGATCACCGTGGCCATGCGCGTGTGCATCCGGTCAGAGAACTCCGCCAGCTTGGTGATCACCTCGCCCGGGCCCGAGGTGTCGAGCGCATAGGCGCGTACCGCGCTGCGCAGCTGGCCCATGAAGGTGGCGGCGGCCATCCCGTGGCCCGCCACATCGCCGATCACGAAGCCGAGGCACTGGTTGTTGAGCTCGATCACGTCGTACCAGTCGCCGCCCACCGCGGACTCATCCGCTGCCGGCAGATACCTGGCCGCCATCCGCAACCCGGGCACCTGGGGGAGCTTGCGAGGAAGCAGGCTGCGCTGGAGCGTCGCCGCGATCTGGCCCTGAACCATGAGCCTCGAGCGCTCGATCGAGAGCGCCACCCGGTTCGCGACCAGCTGGAGCAGCTCGATGTCGCTCTCGTGGAACTCTCGCCGCGTCAATGAACCGACGTGCAGGACACCGATCACCTCCCCCTCGACCACCAGCGGGACCCCGAGCAGCGAGCGGACTCCCTTCTCTTTGAAGAGCGGGTTGACCGGCTGGATCGGCGACTGCTCCAGATCCTCGATCACCTGCGGCTCCCGGGTGAATGCGACCCGCCCCGCAAAGCCACGGCCGACGGGCAGGCGAAATCCGCGCTCCACCTCCTCCTCGAGGCCCCTCGCGGCCCGGGCGGCGAGCGTCCGGCCCCCCTCCTCAA
>DATDKQ010000225.1:0-8734 GCA_036519915.1 Solirubrobacterales bacterium
CGGCTCGGACACCGAGGTCAGCCTCCGACTGCTGGAGATCCCCGACGCGGTCAAGGCGGCCGAGGGCACCGCGATGGAGCTCGAGGACTGCGCCTTCCCGCTGCTCCGCGGTATCGACATCTCGGACGATCCCAAGGAGGCCTTCGACGGGACCAACATCGCGCTGCTCGTCGGGGCCCGGCCCCGGTCCAAGGGGATGGAGCGAGCGGACCTGCTCGAGGCGAACGGCGGGATCTTCAGGCCGCAGGGCGAGGCGCTCAACGAGCGCGCGGCCGACGACGTCAAGGTGCTCGTGGTCGGCAACCCCGCCAACACCAACTGCCTGATCGCGATGTCGCACGCCCCCGACATCCCGAACGAGCGCTTCACGGCGATGATGCGGCTGGATCACAACCGGGCGATCGCCCAGGTCGCCAACAAGCTGGAGCGGCCGGTCACCGACATCAAGCGGATGACGGTCTGGGGCAACCACTCGCCGACCCAGTACCCGGACCTGGTCAACGCGCTCGTCGACGGCAGCCCCGCCTGGCCTCAGGTCGACGACGAGGTCTGGATCGCCGAGGAGTTCATACCGACGGTCGGCAAGCGCGGCGCCGCGATCATCGAAGCCCGCGGAGCGTCCAGCGCGGCGTCGGCCGCGAACGCCGCGATCGACCATGTCCACGACTGGGTGCTCGGCACGCCCGACGAGGACTGGGTCTCGATGGGAGTCCCATCCGACGGCTCTTACGGTGTCGACGAGGGCCTGATCTCGGGCGCCCCGTGTGAGTGCTCGGGCGGCGAGTGGAAGCTGGTCGAGGGGCTCGAGATCACCGACTTCTCGCGCGAGCGGATCGATGCGACCGTCGCCGAGCTCAAGGACGAGCGCGACGCGGTCAAGCGCCTCGGATTGATTTAGCTCGCGGAGCCTCTACCCGCCGGGGTGGTAGCCCTGGCCCTTGCGCTTGATGCGCCCCTCCTTCTGGAGGTCGGGCAGCACCCGGTACAGGTAGTTCGGATGGTTGAGCTTCATCTTGCGGCCCAGCTCCGAGACCGTGATCCCGGGGTTCTGCTTGATGATCCGGACCGCCTGGTCGGCTCTGGTCGAGCCGCGCCGCCGTCGGGTGGCGGTCGCCCTTGCGCGCGGCCTTCCCGGGCCGCGACGGGGACTGCGGCCGAGGCCCGCGAGGGCGGACTCCACCTGCTTGCGCTCGTCGTTGAGCTCGCGCAGCCGGCGCTCGAGCAGTGTCCTGGCCTGGTCGACTGTGCTGGAAACCCTTGGCATCCTTGTCAAGTCCTCTCTATCGGAGTCACGGTTACATCACCGTAACGGTTAGGTTGACTGATGGTGAATAGCGATCGTCTTCTGGTTGTCATCGCTCGCGTCCTGCTGCCGGCAGGGATCGAGCCACTGCGGGAGCGATACGAGGTCAGGGAGGGAGGTCTCGAGGCGACTCGGGAGGACATCCTCGCCATCGCCCCCGGCGGGAACGCCTTCGTCGCCGACCCGAGCGTCGCTGTCGATCCCGAGCTGCTCGACGCTTGCGGCGACAGCCTGCGAGTGGTCGCCAACTTCGCGGTGGGCTACGACAACGTCGACCTCGAGGCCTGCCGGCAGCGGGGGGTAGCAGTCACCAACACGCCCGACGTGCTCACCGAGGCGACCGCGGAACTGGCCCTCGCACTCACCCTCGCCGCGGCCCGCCGGATGAGCGACGCCGAGCGGGACCTGCGCGCCGGCGTCTGGGCCGGCTGGGATCCGGCCGCCTACCGCGGCATCGAGATCGCGGGCTCCACCGTCGGCGTCGTCGGCCCGGGGAGGATCGGCCACCGCTACGCGCGCCTGGCCCACGGTCTGGGAGCGAAGATCGCCTACGCGGGACCGTCTCCCAAGCCGGAGGTGGAGAGCGAGCTCGGCGCCCGCCGGCTCGAGCTCGACGAGCTGCTCGAGACCTCCGACGTGGTCAGCCTGCACGCCCCAGCCATCCCGGAAACCCGCGGGCTGATCGGGGCACGCGAGCTCGAGCTGATCGGTTCAGACGGCGTGCTGGTCAACACCTCGCGGGGTCCACTCGTCGATACCGAGGCCGTCGCAGCGGCGCTCGAGAGCGGGACGCTCGGCGCGGCCGGGCTGGACGTCTACGACGGCGAGCCGCACGTCCCGGAGGCACTGCTCAATGCGCCGCGCTGCGTCCTGCTTCCGCACATCGGCTCGGCCACGGTGCCCGCCCGCGACGGGATGGCTCGCGCGGCGGCCGACAACGTGATCGCGGTCCTCGAGGGGCGGGACCCGCCCAGCCGGGTGATCTAGCTGGAGGAGCCCGGTTCGCCGGTCTCGCCTGACGCGGCCCTCCGGTTTCGCGGCAGCGTTCCCATGATCGCGTCCCAGAGTGGCGAGGAAACTCCGAAGCCGTAACGGTGGTCCTGGAAGTGGTGGCGCATGTGGTGTGTGCGCAGCCTCTTCCCGAAGTTCGTCCTCGGCACGTGATGGTGCAGGTGGTAGTGCATGTAGTCGTAGCTCAGGTACCCGAGGATGAACCCGGCGAATGCGGGGAAGGCGTGGGGCGTCCCGAAGGCGAGCACGTAGAGACCGAGGAAGAGGGCCGCGAGGGGGACGCTGACGGCGGGCGGCATGACCAGCCGCATCGCGTCGTTCGGATGGTCGTGGTGGACGCCGTGGATGATGAAGTGAAGGCGGTCGCCGCCGCGGAACTTCGGCTCCCAGTGGAAGAGCAGGCGGTGGAGCCAGTACTCGGTCAGCGTCCAGATGGCGACGCCGATGACGAAGAACAGGACCGCGGTCCCCACTGAGAGGCCGCGATCGATCCCGAGCCAGACGCCGCCGACCACGACCGGTACGAAGATGACCGCCGGGATCGCCGGATGAACGCGGGAGAAGAAGTCGAGGAACCGGCTCTCGAACATCGGCGGCGAGGCCGAAAGCTGGGCTGTCCGCTCGTGTGCCATCGGCGCTGATCTTAGCGAGAGGCCTTCAGGGGCCGGGGGTTTTCGGTGCTAGCGAAACTCGTGACCAAGTGGTGAAAAAAGAAGAGCGCCATTTGCGGAAACGCGCCTGACGAGCGTGAGTGCAGGTGCCATGATGGCCGCGGTCGCCGGAAGGCTGAAGCCGGGGCCGGAGATCAGAGAGCGGGGTCCCAGGGCCCCGGGGAGAACCAGACGAGAGAGGATGGGGAGCGCCTTGGCCGATGGTCGAGCACGCAATGCTGCCGTGAGCTGCGAGGACTGCTTCTTCCGGCGCCACAGCCTCTGCGCCCTCGGCCTCGACTCCCCTTGCCCCACCTTCCGGCCGGATACGCCCGACGGGCTCGTGCCGCCGCGCCAGCCGGCGCTGCTCATGCGGGATAGAGCAGAGCTCCCCGTAGCGCACGCCGCAGTGCAGGCTGCGTAGGCCAAACCCGGTTACAGTCCCGGCGGGGCTATGGGACCCTCGCCTTGAGAATCACCGTCCTCGGCAAGTCGCCCTCCTGGCAAGACGCCGGAGGGGCGTGCAGCGGCTATCTGATCGAGACCGACGAGACGAAGGTCCTGCTCGACTGTGGAAACGGTGTGTTCGGCAAGCTCCGGGAGCGGATCGACTACACCGATCTGGACGGGGTGATCATCTCCCACCTCCACGCCGATCACTTCCTCGATCTCGTCCCCTACTCGTACGCGCTGACCTACGCGCCCCGGCAGCAGCCCGTTGCCGTCCACACCTGGGGCGGCACCGATGCGCCGGCCCATCCGCGTCTCGTCGCTCCGCCCGGCGCGACGGAGACCTTCCGGCAGGTGGTGGGCGCGTGGGGCAATGACGATTTGATCGAGAGTGCATTCCGGATCGAGGAGTACGAGCGGGGCGACACCGTCGAGATCGGCGACATCCGCGCGACCTTCCACCCGGTGCCCCACTTCGTCGAGACGTTCGCCGTCCGGATCAGCTCCGACGGCAGCGGAGATCTCGTCTACAGCGCGGACACCCGTCCCGGAGACGAGATCGTCGCGGCCGCCAAGGACGCCGACCTGCTGTTCATCGAGGGGACGCTGCCGCGGCCTGAGCGCACCGGCAACCGCGGACACCTCACCCCCGAGGAGGCCGGCAGCCACGCCAGGGCCGCCGGCGCCAAGCGGGTGGTGATCACCCACATCTCCGACGAGCTCGGAGACGAGTGGGCGCTGGAGGAGGCGGAGCGCGGCTTCGGCGGGCCGGTGGAGATTGCCCGCGGGGGCGCGGTGTACGAAGTGTGAGGGCGCGCCGCACCCGAAGGCGAGGCGCTTAAGGGAGGGCGCGCGAAAGCGCGACCCGTTTAGTGGCGAAGCCGTCCCTAGGTACCCTGTGTCCGGAATGACCAGCCAGCGCGATCCATTCGCGGACTTCGCCCGGATGCGCCGGGAGATGGACGAGCTGCTCGGTGACTTCTGGGACCAGGCCGGCTACCGCCAGCGCCGCCCGATCGCAGCGTTCGTCCCCAGGGTCGACGTCTACTACTGCGGCGAGGACGCCCCAGAGAAGGCGATCGTCAAGGTCGAGCTGCCGGGGATCGAGCTGGACGCGGTCAACCTCGAGGTCACGGGCCGGACTCTCGTGATCAGCGGGGAGCGCCCGGTCCGCGAGACCGAGGGCCGGACGTACCAGCAGGTCGAGCTTCCCTCCGGTCCCTTCCGGCGCGTCGTCGAGCTCTCCGTCGACGTCGACGCGGAGCGGGCGCAGGCCACCTACGAGGACGGAATCCTCAGGGTGGCGCTGCCGACGCGCTTGCCGCGCGCGGCTCGCCAGGTCCCGATCGACCGGCCCGCCGAGTAGCGGACCCGCCCGGCGGGAAGGGCACTGACGATGGCCGATGTCGAGACCCCCCAGCTGGAGGTCGTGGAAATCCCGGACGTCGAGGACGCGGCCGGGCGGACAGAGCCGCTCCCGGACGCCCTGCCGATTCTCCCGCTGAGGGAGACCGTCACCTATCCCGACACCCTGACGCCGCTCGCGGTCGGCCAGGAGCGCTCGATCAACCTCGTCAACGACGTCCTCTCCGGCAACCGAATGCTCGCGATGGTCGCTTCGCGGGATCCCGAGAACGACGCGCCCGGCCCCGACGACCTCTACGGCGTCGGCGTCGCCGGGACCGTCGCCCGGATGATGAAGGTGCCCGACGGCACCCTTCGCATCCTGGTCCAGGGCGCCGAGCGGATCCGCATCGGCGACTACGTGAGCGAGGAGCCCTATCTCGTGGCGCGGATCGAGGCCATGCCGGACGTGCTCGAGCCCTCGACCGAGCTCGAGGCGCTCACCCGCAACGTCCAGAGCACCTTCACCCAGATCATCGAGGCGATCCCGTATCTGCCCGAGGAGCTCCAGCTGGCCGTCGCCAACCTCGACGAGCCCTCCGCCCTCTCCCACCTGATCTCCGGCGCGCTGCGCATCTCGACCGATGAGAAGCAGGAGCTGCTCGAGACCGTCGACGTCACCCGCCGGCTGCGCCGCCTCTCCCAGATCCTCACCCGCGAGCTCGAGGTGGTGCAGCTCGGCTCCAAGATTCAGTCACAGGTCGAGTCCGAGATCGACAAGGGGCAGCGCGAGTATTTCCTGCGCCAGCAGCTCAAGGCGATCCAGGAGGAGCTCGGGGAAGAGGACGAGCAGCAGGCCGAGATCAACGAGCTTCGCGAGCGGATCGAGGCGGCCGGCCTGCCCGGGGAGGCGCAGAAGGCCGCCGAGCGCGAGCTGTCCCGGCTGGAGAAGCTGCCACCGGTCGCGGCCGAGTACGGGGTGATCCGGAGCTACCTCGAGTGGCTGGTCGATCTGCCCTGGTCCAAGGAGACAGACGACAACCTCGACATCGCCCACGCGCGGGAGGTCCTCGACGAGGATCACTACGACCTCGAGGAGGTCAAGGACCGGATCCTCGAGTACCTGGCCGTGCGCAAGCTGAACCCCGAATCGCCGGGCCCGATCCTCTGCTTCGTCGGACCGCCCGGGGTCGGGAAGACGAGCCTCGGCCGCTCGATCGCCCGCGCTCTCGGCCGCGAGTTCGAGCGGATCTCGGTCGGAGGGGTCCGCGACGAGGCCGAGATCCGCGGTCACCGCCGCACCTACATCGGGGCGCTGCCCGGGACGATCATCCGGGCCCTCCGCGACGCGGGCACCAGGAACCCCGTCTTCATGATCGACGAGATCGACAAGATGGGCACGGACTACTTCGGGGACCCATCCAGCGCGATGCTCGAGGTGCTCGACCCCGCCCAGAACTCGACCTTCCGGGACCACTTCCTCGACCTGCCGTTCGATCTCTCAGAGGTCCTCTTCATCGCCACGGCGAACATCCTCGACACGATCCCGCTGCCCCTCCAGGACCGGATGGAGGTGATCAATCTCGCTGGCTACACGGTCGAGGAGAAGCTGCACATCGCCAAGCGCTACCTGGTCCCGCGCCAGCTGGCGGCCAACGGGCTGAAGGCCTCGCAGATCGAGTTCGCCGACCCGGCGCTGTCCGCGATCATCGAGGAGTACACGCGCGAGGCGGGCGTCCGTAACCTCGAGCGCCAGATCGGCACGATCTGCCGCAAGGTCGCCCGCCAGGTTGCCGAGGGCAAGGCCAAGGGCAAGGTGCGTATCTCGGCCAAGCGGGCTCGCGAGTTGCTCGGCAAGCGCCGCTTCTTCTCCGAGACGCGCCGCCGGACCAAGGACCCGGGCGTTGCGACGGGCCTCGCCTGGACGCCGGTGGGCGGCGAGGTCCTCTTCGTCGAGGCGACGGCGGTTCCCGGCTCGGGCAAGCTGACCATCACGGGCCAGCTCGGCGAGGTGATGAGGGAGTCGGCGCAGGCGGCGCTCTCCTGGGTTCGCGCCCACGCCAAGGACATCAACCCCGACCTGCCCGACGACTGGTTCGCCGAGCACGACCTCCACGTACACGTCCCGGCCGGCGCGGTGCCGAAGGACGGCCCCTCGGCCGGCGTCGCGATGGCGACCGCCCTCGCCTCACAGATCTCGAACCGACCGGTCCGCAATGACGTCGCGATGACCGGCGAGATCACGCTCACCGGCCAGGTCCTGCCGATCGGCGGGCTCAAGGAGAAGTCACTGGCCGCCCAGCGGGCCGGGATCAAGCAGGTGATCGTGCCGGACCGCAACGAGGGCGACGTCGAGGAGATCTCCGAGGAGGAGCGGCGAGGGCTCGAGTTCATCTATGCCGACGACATCGGCGATGCGTTGATAACCGCACTCGAGCCCGACGGGAAGAGGCCCAGGTCGGCGTCGAAGTCGGCTGGAAAAGCTCCGAGCGGGTAGTCTGCATCCGCACCCTGGAAAACGAGCTGAGGAGACCCATGGGGGCACAAAGCAGAAGCGCGAAGGCCGGAGACGCCGCAAGGTCCGTCGCGTCCAACCCCTACGTGCGGCGGCTGATCGAGGATGACGAGCTGCGCGAGAACATTCGCGTCGCGTTCGAGGCAGCGAAGGGCGCGTACGCGCGGGTGTCGAACGGGAAGGGCCCGGCGAAGGCCCTGATGGACGACAAGAAGGTTCACCGCGATCTGCGCCAGGCGGCCGAGTCTCTGAGGGATGCTTCACAGCAGCTGCGCGGCAAGAGGACAGGTCGCCGGTTCGGGCTCGGAAAGGCCCTGATCGTGGCAATCCTCGGCGCGGCTCTTGTTCTCATTCTGAGCGAGGACGCGCGCAAGATGGTGCTGGACAAGCTGTTCGGCGCGGAAGAGGAGTTCGAGTACACCTCGACCACCACCCCGGCGCCTGACACCGAGACGGTTCCAAGCGCCTGACGGCGCCAGTCACCGGTTTGATCGAGGGCGCTTTCGGGCGCCCTCGCTTTTTGAGGGCGCCCAGTTGCGCTGGGCGGCCCTCTTTCATTTGGTCAGCGGTGGAGCAGGCCGGACACGGCCGTAGCCAGCCGCCTGCCCTTGACCGTCAGCCGGTACTCGGCGTGCGGCGGGCGGCCCGGGATGAGCTGCCGCTCGACGATCCCGGCGGACTCGAGGTGCTCGAGCCGCTCCGAGAGAGTCGTCGGCGAGATCCCGGGAAGCGACTGGCGGAACTCGTTGAAACGGGCTGCGCCGCTGGCGCAGGCATAAATCGTGCCCAGCGTCCAGCGGCGCTCCAGCAGCTCCGCTACGGATCGGAGCTCGGAGGGGACCGGCGAGCAGCTACGACACCGAGGCGACATCCGCTCCCTGCCCGGCCGGCTCCAGAGCGAGGTCGAGGACCTCGCCGATGCTCATCACCGGGTGGAAGGTCATCTGCTCGCGGACCTCCTCGGGGACGTCGTCGAGGTCGCCACGGTTTCGCTCCGGCAGGATCACCTCGGTGAGCCCGGCGGCGTGCGCCGCGAGGACCTTCTGCTTGAGGCCGCCGATCGGCAGGACTCGGCCCTGCAGCGTGACCTCGCCGGTCATTCCGACGGTGTGCTTCACGGGACGCCCACTGAGGAGCGAGGCGAGCGCCGTCGTCATCGCGGTTCCGGCGCTCGGCCCGTCCTTGGGGATGGCTCCCGCCGGGACGTGCACGTGGAACTCGCGCCCGAAGCCGCCGCTGTCGATGCCGAGCTCGTCAGAGTGGGAGTTGACGTAGGAGAGCGCAATCCGCGCCGACTCCTTCATCACGTCGCCCAGCTGACCGGTCAGCACCAGGCCCTTGTCGCCGTCCATCGCGGTGGCCTCGATGAAGAGCACGTCGCCGCCGGTTCCGGTGACCGCCAGTCCGGTGGCCACGCCCGGGATCGCCGTGCGCTCCACCGACTCCTGGAAGAACCGCTGG
>DATDKQ010000226.1:0-9591 GCA_036519915.1 Solirubrobacterales bacterium
CTTACGCGGCGGTCGGAGCGAGCGGCTGGTCGCTGGGTCTCGTGTTCGGCGGCGCGCTCACCGAGCTCGGCTGGCGATACACGTTCTTCATGCCGGTCCCGATCGCCCTGGCGATCCTGCTGCTGCTGCCCCGCTACCTCGACAAGGACGAGCCCGCTACCCGGGTCAACCGGAGCAGCTTCGACTTCAGCGGGACGGCGACCCTCGCGGTGGCGATGTTTGGACTGGTCTACACGATCGTCGAGGCACCCGACGTCGGCTGGGGAGCGACTCAAACGCTCCTCTCGTTCGCGGGGGTGGCGATGCTCCTGACCGCGTTCGTCCTGATCGAGCTGCGCAGCGCGAATCCGCTGGTCCGCCTCGGGATCCTGAAGTCGGCGGCGCTGCGGCGCGCCAACTACGGCGCGATGGCATTGCTCGGCAGCTGGTTCGGGTTCCAGTTCATCGGCACCCTCTACATGCAGAACCTGAGGGGCTGGTCGCCGATCGAGATGGCGCTCGCCTTCCTCCCAGCCGGGTTGATCGTCGCCTTCGGCTCGCCGAACGTCGGGCGCCTGGTGAGCAGGGTGGGTCCTGCGATCCCGGTGGGTGCCGGGTTGATGAGCCTCGGTCTCGCCTACTTCCTGTTCTGGAACATCGGCGCCGACTCGAGCTACCTGACGGCAATGCTGCCGACCTTCATCCTGTCTGGGATCGGGTTCACGCTCGCCTTCGGGCCGCTGACGATCGCGGCGACGAGCGACGTCAAGGACGAGGAGCAAGGCCTGGCCTCCGGTCTCGTCTACACATCGTTCCAGCTCGGCGGAGCGGTCGGACTGGCGGTGGCCACGGCGGTGATCGAGGCCGGCACCTCCGGCTCGACCGCGGCGGCGGGCAGCGCCCAGGCCCTGCTCGACGGGTTCCAGCCCGGAATCCTCGTATCGATCGCGATCGCGGCGCTGGGCGCGGCGGTCACCCTGGTCCCGCTTCTCGGGCGCTACGTGCCCGCCCGGGTGGCCATGGCCACCGGCTCCGACAAGGGCGACCGCGGCTGAGCCATCGGCAGCGCCCCCGAGGGGTGGCCGGTCTCCCTGCCGGCTTCCCCTCCGGTCGCCCATCGGTCCGTGCGGAAGCCCCGCACTCTTCCTCAAGGCAAGGAGGTAACCGTGACCGAGCAGCACACGCCATACATCGACTTCGACAACTTGCCCGCGCCGAGCGAGGGCTTCCTCGTCACGCTGTTCATCACCGTGCGAAGCGTTGCTCAGTCCCGTGCCTTCTATTCCGAGGTTCTCGGCGGTCAGGTCGTGCTGGAGGAGAATCCGTGCATGGTCAAGCTCTCCAACTCGTGGCTGATCATGAACCCGGGGGGTCCCCCCACCCCTGACAAGCCGGACATCTCGGTCGTCAACTACGAGGCCGGAAACACCGTCTCCATCTTCATGAATCTGCGCGTGGCCGACATTCACTCGTGCTATGAGCTGTGGAGCTCGAAGGGTGCCGAGTTCGTGACGCCGCCGATCGATCGCGGAGCGGAGATTCGCTGTTACATGCGGGACCCCGACGGCTACCTGATCGAGGTCGGCCAGTCCACCGGGCTACTCAAGGGCAAACTCGCCAAGAAGCGGCCCGAGGATCTGCCAGGCTAGGACTGCATAGCTGCTGGCAGGCGGTGGCGCTCAGGTCGCGGCGACGCCATCGGCGTCCCGGAGCACGGCGTGGCCCAGCCCGGCGGCGAGGGTCAAGCTCGACTGGGCTCTCGCTGACCCCGCGACCGAGCATCTCTTCCGCCCTCTTGATGCGCTCGCCGACGGTGTTCTTGTGGACGAACAGCTCCTCGGCCACACGCGTGGGACTTCCCCCGGAGACCAGGAAGGCCAAGACCGTTTCGCGCAACCGCTCCGCCATTTCGCCTGTGACGGCCAGCGGGCCGAGCTGCGAAGCGACGAAGGCGCGGGCCCGGGGCAAGGTCGCTAGCAAGCAAAGAGACGACGGTTTGGATCCGGACCGCTCCGTTCCCTACCCATGGGCAGCGAGAAGCCGGGGCGCGGCCACGCGCTGGTGGTGCCGCGCCACAACGACGCCGCCGACAAACCCTGTCCCTAGCCGGCTATCGGCGCCGGGCTCTGCTCGACCGCCCTCCGCCGCACCGCACTCCGCCGCACCGCACCCGGCGAGTCGCCGATCACACGCTTGAAGGCACGGCTGAAGGCGGCCTCGGAGCGGTAGCCGAGACGGTCGGCGAGCTCGCCGACCGTTGCGCCCTCTTCGGTCAGCGCGTCCACGGCGACGTGCATGCGCCACCGGGAGACGTAGCGCATGACGGGCTCGCCGACCAGCTCGGTGAACCGCGCTGCGAATGCCGAGCGGGACATCGCGAGCTCGTCGGCCAGCGAGGCGATGGTCCAGTCGCGCGCCGGCTCACGGTGAATGAGCGAGATCGCCCGGCCGACCTGCGGATCCTGGAGCGCGCCCAGCCAGCCGCTCCGGGCGGCGGGGTCAGTGTCCATCCAGGCCCTAATCGCCTGGATCACCAGGATGTCGCCGAGCCGCGTGATCACCGCCTCACCCCCGGGTCGCAGCTCGCCTGCCTCGGCGGCCATCAGCCGGAGCGTGCTCTCCATCCAGTCCAGCCTGGGTGAACTGGATGCCTCGATGTGGATCACGCTCGGCAGAGTCCGGATCAGGTTCTCGGCGGCAGGGTGCTCGAAGCGGACGGCTCCGCAGATCAGGCCTGTCGGTGCGCCCCCCTCGCCGTGCCGGAGGATCTCGTAGCGGTCGCTGACCAGCTCACGCTCGAGGTCGAGGATGCCCGGCGCAGGTGCGCCGGCCTCACTGCGGAGGACGTGTCCCTCCCCATGCGGGACGAGCGCCAGGTCTCCGGGCTGAATCCATGAGGCCTCCTCGTCGTCAACCGTCTCGAGCCAGAGCCGGCCCGAGGTGACGACGTGGAACCAGATGTACCCGGGCATCGGCGGAAGCGTGAGGCCCCATGGTGCGGTCAGCTCCGAACGGCAGTAGAAGGCGCCGTTCATGCGCAGGAAGTGGAGCGCCTCGCCGACGGGATCGGATGGCGGAAATGGGTCCAGAGTTTCCATGCCTCCAGTATGCACATTCGGGGCCCGGTCGTCCACAGTCGTGGACGATGGAGCATGAATCAGCGGCTTTGGGTCATAGACAGTCCCGCCACTCGTCCGGATACTGGACGAGATGCAATCAACGACACCAGAGGAGCCGATCATGGCATTCGCAGGACAGACACTGGAGAATCCGGCGAGCGGCGAGCGGATCACCATCCGCCGAACCGCAGCGGAGACCGACGGCGAGCTGCTGGCGATCGATCTCGAGCTCCCCGCGGGCGGGCACGTCCCGGGCGGCCAGCACATCCATCCGAAGCAGGAGGAGCGCTTCCATGTCGTCGAGGGAACGATGCGGTTCCGGATGGGGCGAAAGCGCGTCGTCGCCGGGCCGGGCGAGGTTGTCGTGGTCCCCCCGGGCCAGAAGCACGACTTCGCCAACGCCGGCGACGAGGACGCTCTCGTACGGGTCGAGGTCCAACCCGCCCTCCGGATGGTGGAGCTCTTCGAAACCGCTGTCGGGCTCGCGCAGGACGGCCGGACGATGATGGGCGGCATTCCGAGGCCGCTCGACCTCGCCCTGTTCGTGGAGGAGTTCGGCGACGAGGTGCACGCCGCCTTCCCGCCGCGCTGGCTCCAGCGTCTGGCACTCGCACCGCTGCGCTGGCTCGCCAGGCGCCGCGGTCGACTGCTCAGCGCAGCCAAGCCCGCCACCGCCTGACCCCCTTTGAACCAAAGCAACCAATGGAGGGATCAATGAATGACAACACGACACACAGGACCACGCTCGTTCTCGGCGGCACCGGCAAGACTGGCCGCCGGGTGGTCGAGCGGCTGGAAGCACGCGGTCTCCCTGTCCGGGTGGGTTCGCGCTCGGGTGACCCGCCCTTCGACTGGGAGGACGAAACCACCTGGGCGCCCGCGCTCGAAGGAGTCGGTGCCGTCTACCTGACCTATTACCCCGACTTCGCCCTCCCCGGAGCCATCGAGGCGACGCAGTCGTTCGCCGAGCTGGCGATCGAGAGCGGGGCGCCGCGGCTGGTCCTCCTCTCCGGGCGCGGCGAGCCGCTGGCGGAGCGGGGCGAGGAGGTCATCCGGAACACCGGCGCCGAGCTCACGATCCTCCGCTCAACTTGGTTCATGCAGAACCTGAGCGAGGACTACATGCGCGAGCACGTGCTGAGCGGCGAGATCCGGCTGCCGGCCGGCGACGTGCCGACCCCGTTCCTCGACGCCGACGACATCGCCGACGTGGCGACGGCGGCGCTGACGGACGACCGGCACGTGGGGCGGCTCTATGAGCTGACGGGGCCGCGTTCCCTGACCCTCGCGCAGGTGGCCGCCGAGATCAGCGAGGTGGTGGGCCGCGAGGTGCGCTACGTCCCCATCTCGATCGAGCAGCACGCGGCCGAGGCCGCGGAGCACGGCGCGCCACTGGAGTTGATCGAGCTGCTCACCTACCTGTTCACTGAGGTGGTGGACGGCCGGAACGCCCAGACCACGGACGGTGTGCGTCGTGCTCTGGGCCGCCAGGCTCGCGACTTCCGCGACTTCGCCCGAGCGGCCGCCACTAACGGCGCCTGGGACCCAGCGCCCATCAACGCCTGAGCTGCCCGCAGAAAAGCCAAGGGCCCTCGGGATGAGGGCCCTTGGCTCGTGGTGGGGGGATTCGAACCGGCGACCTTCAGGTATGACCCGCCGGACGTAAGAGCCGCTGTCCCTGAATTGCTGGGGGCTGGTGGGAACTTCTTGGTCTCCGCGGCCCCTGAGCTTTCCATGCAAGGCAGCACTCCACACAGCCGGCTGACTTGCGCGGGGACGGCGGGGACGCGTGCTGCTCGCGGACCTGATGAGAAGTAGTCGGGGCGACTGGATTTGAACCAGCGACCTTTCGGCCCCCAGCCGACGTCGCCGAGCGTCCGTTGTGTACACGAGCGTCGCCTGCTGTTCCTTCCGATGAATCCAGAGTGTCCTTGCCAGGGGACGTCGGGGACGCGGCCAGCGGGGCCCAAGGGACGACCTGTTGCCGGTCCGCCCTTCGCCCTGGGCGGTTTACGGTCTATCTACCGATAAGGCGCCACGCGCTGCACCGTCGTCGCGCCCTACCGCTCCCCCGTTGGGGAGCTAGAGCGATGGTCAGGCCGTGATTGGTTTGTGGCCCGGTTGGCCGGCGACGCGATCGAGCCAGGCGCGGATAGCGGGATACCCCGCCAGGTCGAACCCGCCCTCGGCGGCAACGTGGGTGTAGGCGTAGAGCGAGATGTCAGCGATTGTGAAGCACTCGCCGACATGGAAGGTGCGGCTGGACAGGTGGCGTTCCATCGCGTCGAGGGCGGTGTAGCCAGCGCGGCGCCTGGCCTCCACCTCGGCGTCCGCTGGGGGAGCGTCCGAGTAGCCGACCCAGAAGCGCACGACCGCGATGTTGGGCTCGTGGCTGTACTGCTCGAAGAACAACCATTGGAGCACCTGGGCGCGCTCGTATCGATCCTCGGGCAGGTACGGCGTCCGCTCGGCAAAGTAGAAGAGGATCGCGTTTGACTCTGCCAGCGGACGACCGTCGTCGAGCACAAGGGTTGGCACCCGCAGCGCCGGATTGAGGTCCCCGAGAAGCTCGACACGGTTCGAGCGGTCCACGACGTCCACCTCGCGTCGCTCGTATTCGACGCCAAGGTGGGCCAACAGCAGCCGGACTTTGTAACAGTTGCCCGAAACCTGGGAGTTGTAGAGCAGCACCGCGGAGAACTCTACGAGCCGCCCCGGTATGTCCCGGGATGGGAGGCGAGCGTCTCATCATCCGCGCACCGCGCTCTCCCCGCCGACGACGAGCAGCGCCCGAGCCGCTCTGACGCCGTTTGTCGGACCTTAACTCCCGTAGATCGATTCGAGCGCTTGGACGACCCGGGCGGCATAGGTGCCGTTGATGTCGCGGTCCGGATTGAAGTCAGCGACTGACGCGCCCAGGAGGTTCGGCGCAGCGACGAGCGGCCGGACGAGGGCGACGAGCTCGTCCCAGTCGAGGCCGAGGGACTGCGGATAGCTGACAGCCGGCAGCACGCTTTCGTCGAGGACGTCGAGGTCGAGATGCAGCCACGCCGGACGCTCCGCGAGCCGCGCGGCGGCGGCTGTCCCTACCCTGGCGGCGCCGCGCTCACGGACCTCGGGCGCGGTCAGAGCGTGAATGGCTGGGTCGAGGCGGGCGTTCTCGCGGGCGACGTCGGGGTGAAGCTCGGCCGGGCGATGTCCGAGCAGCACGACAGCGCCCGGCTCGAGCAACGGTTCTTCTCGCTCGAGCAATCCCTGCGGCCCGTGGCCAGTGAGGATCGCAAGGTCCATGTCGGCTGCCTCACCGGTTGGTGAGCTCTTCCCGTCGAAGAAGTCCGCGTGCCCGTCGACGAACCAGAGGCCGCAGCCGCGGGGCAGTGCCTGAAAGACGCCGAGCAGGAGGGTGCAGTCGCCGCCGAGGATGAGCGGGCGCTCGCGGGCCTCTAACAGCTCGCGAACACGAGAGGCGATTGCGTTCGACGCTCGACGCACGTCGACCGCGCCGACTACCCCGGTATCGGGGTCGCGTCGCGTGTCGCGGACGCGCGCGTCGGCCTCACCGGCGTCGCGCGCGCGGAGGCGCTCGACGAGTCGGGCCGCGCGGAGCGTGGCGGGCGCGTGTTCCTCGCCGCGTCCTGCGCCCGAGCAGTCAAGTGGAGCGTCGACGATGGCCCAGCGAGCCATTCCTTCTCATTCTGGCGAGGTCGCTGTCAATGCGTCCCGGGGCGTCACGCCCACGTCCCAATCGTCCACGTCGGTCGACCTCCTGGAGACACGGACGATGTATCCGGTACTAAAGCGGCATTGCGCGCTGCAGGTGCGGATCGGGCGGGAGGGACGGATCAGGGCTGATCTGCCTACGGGGAGCGGGCCGTCCTCGACGGCGTACTGATCCGCAGAAGGACGATTCCGGCCCCGAAGCCAAGCGCGGCGGCGGTCAACCCATAGGCGGCATCGGCGCTCGCTACTCCGAGCAAGACGCCCCCGAGCAGGGGGCCGATCAAATATCCGGCCGCATAGAGCAGATTCAGCACCCCGTAGCCAAGCCCACGTTCCACCTCACCGAACGCCTCGTCTAGCCAGGGGACAGCCGCCGCGAACGTGAGGCTGAGTCCGGCGCCGAACGCTCCAAGCGCCAGCGCCGCCCCCAGTGTGCCCCCGAGTCCTGCCAACAGCAGCGCTGACGCCGCCATCACGGCGAGGCCGGTCACCGCCGGACCCCGCCGGCCCCTCTGATCCCCCCAGCGGCCCCCCACCGGCGCGAGCGCGGCATCGACCGCGATCGACCCGGCGAACAGCAGTCCGATCCCGGCGCTGGATAGGTCGAGGCGACGGTCAAAGTCGAGCGGCGCGACCACCTCGATCAGCCCCAGCGCGCTCGCTCCACCGAGCGTCATGGCGGCGGCCACCGCTCCGATGCCGGATCCGACCGGGCCCCGGATCGTCACCCTGGACACGGTCTCCGGGGTGCGACGCCGCGATTCGGGAGGAAGCACCACGACGGCCGCGAGTGCGAGTGCGAGTGATACGCCGCAAACGATCAGAAAGGGGGCGGCATAGGAGAGCAGGTCTGCCATCACGCCACCCAGTGCAGGCCCGGCGATTGAGCCCGCCCCGGTTGCCGCCAGGGCAAATCCAATCGCCTCCCCCCGCCTGCCCGGCGGCGCAAGGTCGGACACCAGCGCGAGCGCCGCGATCCAGCTCGCAGCTGACCCAAGCCCCTGGATCCCGCGACCGAGCATCAGAGCCCAGATGGATTCGGAGATGGCGATCAGCGCGGAGCCCGCGGCCGCGAGCAGCAATCCTGCGATCACCAACCCCCTCCGTCCCCGTGAGTCGGCGAGCCGCCCCAGTGGGAGCGAGAGGAGCACGATCGGCACCGCATAGGCTGCGAAAGAAGCGCCCAGCGCCCCATCGCTTGCCCCCGTCCGCCGCTCGATATCGGGGAGCAGGGGGGCGATCAGCCCGAGCAGCGCAGTGTCGATCGTGACGGCAGCAACCGCAATGGCGACTATTGCGCGCCGGCGCGGCAGGGGACTCGGCTGGGACGCCAGCGTGGCTTGCATGGTGGCAACGCTCCATCGCACTCTGGCATTTAGCCAATCGGCGCGCGACCAGGGGGTCTGGATCGGCTGCTGGCGCGGGCTCGCGGGCGTGAAGCTCGCGCGTTATCCGGGGTTTCGATAAGTCGGGGCGACTGGATTTGAACCGGCGACCTTTCGGCCCCCAGCCGAGCGGATTCAGGCGTCTATGTGTCTCGGAGCGTCCATCGTTTCCTATCTGTCCAGTGCCGTGGACGACCCGGACAGATAGGACGGTGCATCGGGCGAGCCAGTCTTCTGAGTCCTCCCTCCTCTCGCCACGGGAAGGAGCGCTTAGGCGCTGAGCGAATACTTAGTCCGAATGCTGCCATCTATGCCACTGGAGGTAAGCAATTGATTCTCGCCGACTACACCTTCGGCCAGGGGCTGCTCACCGTGCTGGAGATCTTTCTCTTTGCCGCCTGGCTCATGGTCCTGTTCTCGATATTCGGCGACCTGTTCCGCGATCATTCGATGTCCGGGTGGGGGAAGGCCGCCTGGACGATCTTCCTGATCTTCGTGCCGTTCCTGGGGGTGCTGATCTATCTGATCGCCCGCGGCAGCGGGATGCGCGAGCGATCGCTTGCCCAGCAGCAAGACGCACAGAAGCAGTTCGATACCTATGTCCGGCAGACCGCTGGGGGCGGCTCCACCGCAGATGAGCTTGCCAAGCTGGCGAAGCTCCACGACGAGAAGAAGATCTCCGACCAGGAGTACGAGCAAGCGAAGGCCAAGATCGTCAGCTAAGGGCTGGGGGCTGGCGGCGATCCTCAACAACGACATCGTGATCGTCGGCGGACACGGAGCGATCGTCGCCGACATCACCACCTGGGGTTGGGTCCACTTGATTCTCGGCTCGATCATGGCCCTGGCGGGTCTCGGCCTGTTCGCAGGAAGCTCCGGGGCGCGATGGGCCGCGGTGTTCTTCGTGATGGTCAATGCCATCGCGCAGATCGTCTGGTTTCCCGCAGCTCCGCTCTGGGCGTTCCTGATGATCCTGCTCGACGTGACGATCATCTACCAGCTGACGGCGCGCTGGGATAGCTGACAGCTGCGGGGGGCGGTCCGCACTTTCATGCGGGCCGCCCTCAGTTCCCGGACTCGGTCAAAACCGCCGCTTCTCGTCCAAAGCGGCAGTTCTGGACTACTCCGACAGCCCGGCGGCTTCGAGGGCTTGGGCCTTGTCGGTGAAGCCGTCGATTCGGACGATCAGCCCGTTTCGAAAGTTGAAGATGGTCGGAAGCTCGCGGTCGATTTCGATGCCGTCCCTCCCGCGAAAGACCCACCGATCGATGGCGAGAATTCGGTCTCCCGTCTCGATGATCTCCCTGGGCTCGATAGTCACCGATTCCCAAGCCTCGGTGGCACCCGCGATGAACTCACTCCATCCCTCGCGGCCGACGTATCTCGTG
>DATDKQ010000227.1:0-2758 GCA_036519915.1 Solirubrobacterales bacterium
AGCGTGCCGATGTAGGGGGCGGCCGCCGAGAAGAGCTCGCCGACGCTGAAGTCGCGGCGGCCGTCCCGGACGTCCTGGACGAGCTTCACCACATATCCCGCGTAGAGCACGCCCGCGACGATGCTGACCAGGACCCCGACAGCCACCAGGGCGAGGCTGCCCGTCGTGGCAAAGAGGCCGTTGATAACGGCCGCGAGGCCGATCACGATCACGGCGCCGCCCAGCAGCGCTCCGGCGTGGTCGCGGTAGGTCTGGAAGGCCTCGCCGATGACTCGGCCCGGCTCGATCCGGTTTGCGGTGCCTTCCATCGTCGCCCTCTCCTGCATTGCGTGAAACGAGACCTCCCCGGCTTCGTGGCGGAGGGCGACGCTCCTGCAATCGGAATTGCATCGGCCACGAACGGTGGTTGACATCCGGGAATCCGACGTTAGGCTGGCTGTGCCAGACAAGGGTGAACCTCAGGTCGAGCCTGAAGGAGACACCCATATAGGGCGCCTCAGGGGAGGAACTGGGCGCCACAGGACACTCTCAGAGGAGGTTGCTGTGGCAGTTCCCACCCCAAGTACCGAAGAGCATGCGGTCGTTCAGGGTCGTGCGGTTCCCGAAGGCGCCCGTCACAACGGTCCCGGCGCCGACGACGAGTTTCTCGTCGCCCTCGCCAAGAACGGCCGGACCGACGCCTACGACCAGCTGGTGCGCCGCTACCGACGCTTCGTGCGGGTCAAGTCCTCGTCCTACTTCCTGCTCGGTGGCGACGCCGACGATCTGATGCAGGAAGGCATGCTGGGCCTGTTCAAGGCGATTCGCGACTACAGGCCCGAACGCGAGTCCAGCTTCCGCGGCTTCGCCGAGCTCTGCATCACCCGGCAGATCATCACTGCGGTGAAGACGGCGACGCGCAACAAGCACACCCCGCTCAACCAGTACGTCTCGTTCAGCCAGACGCCGGCCGCGGCTGGGCAGGATTCAGAAACGACGCTGGAGGAGGTTCTGCCGGGCCCATCTGTTCGGGACCCGGCGAACCAGGTGATCGCCAGCGAGGAGCTCGAGAGCCTCGTCGCCTGCCTCACCAGCGTGCTGTCCGAGCTCGAGAGCCACGTGCTCGCGCTCTACCTCGACGGTCACTCCTATGAGGTGATCGGCGAGCGGCTCGACTGCGACACCAAGACGGTCGACAACGCGCTGCAGCGCGTCAAGCGGAAGGTGGGAATCCACCTCGACTCGCGCGCGGTGAAGATCTAGGCGCGTGATGCGAGGGTGCTCCGCAGGCGAAGCCGAGGAGCAACCCGTTTTGTGTTGGTAGCACGGCACAGGCGGCCGTCCCGAAAGGGGCGGCCGCTGTCTATCTCCGGCGCCGCATTCTCCCGGCGAAGGGGCTGGTCGCGACCTTCTTCGCCAGCTCGCTCGGCTCGACCTTGCCGAGCAGGGCGCGGAGCTCCTTCCGCTCGCGGTCGGAGAGGTTCGCCGGCCGGCCCTTGGAGGAACGGACGATCTCGACCATGCGCTTGCGCTCCTTGGCGGTGAGTCGATCGCTGACGTGGTTGCGGACGGCGACCACCACCTCAGCCGCGGCCAGCAGCCAGGCCCCGCGGGCTAGCCACTTGCCGCGCGCCGCTGCCGCGGCGGGATCCTTGAGCGAATCGCCGAATTTCTGAAGAGGCGGCACGCGGCCAGTCTAGGCGGCGCCTGTGGGGACAGGTGTCCAGACCCAAATTGCAGGTTGGGAACTCGCGCCGCGATGCCGATATCGGGCGGGTGAGAGCCAGGTATGCCATCGGAGGGATTCTGGTGGCCGCCCTGCTCGCGCTTCCGGCGAGCGCGGCGGCCGGGCAGGGCCAGGTCGCCACCCTGGCCGGCCAACAGTGCGCCCGGGAGCGGGCGGAAGTGGGCAAGCGGGTGTTCCGCAAGCGCTACGGGCAGAAGCACACGATGAGGGTCTGCGCGAAGCGGCACCGTGCCCGCGTCTCTGCTGCGGTCGGGTCCGCCAGCCAGGACTGCCAGGGAGATCTGGCCGACTTCGGCGAGACAGATTTCATCGATCTGTACGGGGATGAGCCGACCGATTCGCTCGACTACGCGATGGCCGAGTGCGTCGCCGAGGGCGTCGAGGAGATCCTCAACTCCGATGACGACGTCGAAGACGACACGGACGAGGAATAGTCGTTCGCAGCTTCGGGCGTGTCCGCGCCTACTCTTTCCACGGCGCCCGGATAGCTCAACTGGTGGAGCACCGCTCTTGTAAAGCGGAGGCTGTGGGTTCGAGTCCCACTCCGGGCTCTTGCCTCTGAGCGATCTCAAGCCGCCCGCGGTGCGGGAGTGGGTCGAGTACTCCGACGACCTGCGCACAGTGCTCCTCTACGGCGGGCCGGTCATTGAGCCCGTCGAGGCCCTGAAGCGGCAGGGGTGCGAGGTCTTCGAGCTGATCTCCACGGAGCGCGCGCTCGCCGAGGCCCCCGGGCTGCGCGGCGCCGCCGGGCGGGTCCACCTGGTTCCGGACCTTCCCGTCGACGAAGCCTCGGCGGTCCACGTCGACGAGGTCGGCTCCGACCGGCTGGTCGCCCTCGGCGGAGGCCGGGTGATCGACTCGGCGAAGGCGGTCGCCTCGGTCACCGGCGCGGAGGTGGCGGCGATCCCAACGACGCTCTCCGGCGCGCCCGTCACTGGTTTCCACCGGCTGCCGGTCGGCCGCGAGTCGGAGGTGTCCGGTTTCGTCAGGCCGTCCCTGGTGCTCGCCTATACCGACGCGATGACCAGCGCC
>DATDKQ010000228.1:0-12576 GCA_036519915.1 Solirubrobacterales bacterium
CGCGGCGAGCTTCACGTCGCCCATCCCCATGCCGCGTGGGTAGGCCAGGGCGAACAGGAGCAGCAATCCGCCGGCCGCGGCGGCCGCGATAGCGCGGTCCGGGAGGCTCGCGGGATCGGTGGCCACCACCACCGCGAGTCCCGCGATGGACCCGGCCAGCAGGATCACGTTGGGGATAACCCTTCGCTCGAGATCGGTCAGGGTGATCGCGGCGAGGATCGCAACGAAGAGCAGTCCAAGGGCGAGCTGTGCCGGGTCATCCCGGAAAACGACCGCGGTGGCGGCGAACGCAATGCCCACCGCGAGCTCGACAAGCGGGTATCGGGCGGGGATCGTCGCGTCGCAGCTACGGCAGTGACCGCGGAGCAGCAGCCAGGAGAGGACCGGCACGTTGTCGTATGCCGCGATCTGCGTGCTGCATGAATCGCAGACCGACCGCGGCCCCACGATCGAGAGGCCCCGTGGTAGCCGATGGGCGACCACGCCGACGAAGCTGCCAGTGACGATCCCGCCGACGAATGCAAGTGATGCGACCGGGAACACGCGGCTACCCGAGGGTCTCCCGCTGGACATGCCAGGCCGACTGCACCGGATCGAAGAAGTGCGGTGGCTCCTGGAAGCGAAGGCGGTCGTCGTAGTTGTAGTCCTTGATGTAGCCGGTCCCTCCGGTCGTCCCGACCGCGCCGCGGAACTTCTGGGAGATCGCCCCGTTCACGGTCAGCGTTCCCAAGCTGCCCCCGCAGTCATAGTGGTCCACGATGAACGAGTGATCGATGGCGAGGAGGGCGGCATCGATGTTCAGGTTCGAGTTCGAGCCGGTCCCGTTCACGCCCCGGTTGCCGTCGTTGTCCGCGTCACAGTCACCCTTCGCCGCCTGCTCGCTGACCGAGCCGGGCACTCCCGTCCCGCCCGCACAGCCGAGATCGTTGCTCTCGCAGATCGGGTGCATGACCCGGATGAAGTTGTTGGCGATCAGGCCGAGGAGATCCGCCGAGCTGCTCGTGCGGCGGATGTCGCCGTCGATGATCACGTCGTTCTCGGCCGCGATGGTCAGCTGGCCGCTGTACGAGCCCCCCGACGCCGTATGCACGATCGCGTTTCCGCAACCCGATGTCGCCGGATAGGCGGTCGTGAATGGCGAGTAGGAGTTGGAGCAGCCGGCTCCGTTCTGCACGTACACCACGCCGTCGCTCGGAACAGCAACCGGACCGATCGTCTGGCCGGTGTTCGTCGTGATGGTCATGTTGTTCCCGTTCAGGACGATCTTCGTCCGGCCGGTGAACGTGTTGCTCGGCCCGGCGATGGCCTTCAGGGTGGTGTTCGTCGCGGGCGGGGTCAGGACCGGCGCCCGCGTCACCAGTGGCGCCCTGAACGTGGGGCTCGCCGTGCAGTTGTTGCCGTGCGCCCACCCGACGGGAGGAGCGCTCACCTCGGTCACGTCGGCGCCGTTGCGACCGAACGTCGTGCTCCCGCAGACTCGGAGGTCGTCGTTGGTGTGCAGCGGCCCGTCGATCTGATCGCCGCCGACGAAGACGATCTGGTCGCAGAACTGGTTGTTCGTGCCCGGGATCGGCGAGCTCTCGCGGCCATCGCGCCGGAACTTGGTGCACTGCGAGTACGCGCCGGTGAGCGCCGCCGAGGGATTCGGGAATCCATAGGTGACCGGATCGGACGTCTCGAGCTGCGTGAAGTACACGTAATCCAGGAACGTCGCCTGCTTGTACGTCGCGACGATCGACACCTTCCCCGTCCCCGAGAAGCCAGTGGACCGGACTCGGAACGTCCCGGTGTTCGCTCCGTTCGCTTCCAGCATGGTCGCGTTGGGATTCTGCGAATCGCACTGGGAGCCACCAGGGCTGGTGCTGGCCTGAAGAAGCTCGATGCCATAGCGAGAGCCGTCGGTGACCCCGGGCACCGGCCTGGTGTTGGTCGGATTCCCGTTCATGTTGAGGTTCACGGCGTTGGGTGCCGGCACGCTCGTGCAGCGGGCCCAGTAGCCGCTGTCGGTGTTGAGGTGGTAGGTGTAGTCGGCGATCCCGGCCTGCGCCGCTGCGTACGCCCGCTTCTGGTTGATGTCCCGGCGGAGGAAGGTCTGGTCGTCATTGGTGGCGGCGACCGCCGCGCTCACCAGCATCGTCGTGACGGCGATGGCGCCGATCACGGCGAGCATCGAGTAGCCGTCCTCCTCTCTCAGAACTCGGAGGCGCTTCTTGGTGGCCTTGATCAAATGCATGGCAGGTTGTCCTGGTTCGGGTATTGGCCAGCGTTCTCGAGGCGCAGGTCCACCCCGCTGTTGAGCATCATCGGCGAGCCGAGGTCCTGGCTGGAGACCCCAGCGCTCGGGGAAACCGTGAACGCGATCGTCACGTAGGAGACCCTGGCGGCGTTCGTGTCGCTCAGCGGTGTGGGCAGCGGAGTCGTGGAGAGCCCTCCGCTGACGAAGTCGTAATAGCGGAAGATCACGCCTCCCGGCGCGGCGACGTTTGTCAGCAGCTCGCGGTTCGACGCCGGGGTCCCTGAGAAGGTCCACGTTGGGGCCGTGCCGCCCGTCGCCGGGAAGACCGCCTCCCTCAGCGTCGAGCCGCTCATGGAGATCGTGTGCAGGTCGGGGATCGGGCCGACCGCCGAGCCGCTCTTCGAGAGGAAGGTGATCGAGGTCCCCGTACTGCCTGTCCGGATCGGCACGATGTGCGAGGTCACGCAGGCGGAGTGCAACCCCTGGACCATGCGGGTCATCACCGGTCGCCCGCGCGAGTTCGCGTCCAGGCGGCGGTTGATCCGGTCCTGATGATGGAGGACGGTCGTGGTCAGGGTGACGACGCCCATCATCACGATCAGCGTCGCGCTGATACTGACCAGCAGCTCGATCATGGTGGTTCCGCGTTCGTCCCTCATGGGCACGTCCCGGCGGGCTGGCCGCCGAGGAAGATGTCGAGGGTCGTTCCGGTGGCGCCCGCCGAGGTCAGACCGACGCCGGTGATGGTCCTCTTGTCGGTTCCCGCGGAGTCCTGGGCGCAGACGTCATAGGTGCCAAACGGGAGACCAATGTCGCCGCCGGTTGGGACCTGGCCGTTGCTGTTCGTCGACGTGGTCAGAGTCCGGGTGAAGTTGCAGCCGCTGTCCTTGGCGGTCACCTTGGCGGCGGAGAGCCGGGCGCCCGGCGCAGTGCTGGTTCCGCTCCAGACGGTGACCTGCAGCGAGGGGAGCTGGATGTATCCGGGCGCGGCCAGCGTGCCGGCGCCCGCCGCGGGGACCGTGGAGTTGCCCAGCATCGGCCCGGCCGGCGGGGTGTTCGACGCGCATGTCCCGGCGTAGACGGCGTAGGGCGAGGTGAAGGGGAAGAGAGTCGACGTCGTCGAGATCGATGCCGCCCGCCCGCCACCAACCGGCGTGAACTGCTTGGCGACCTGCATGCCGGTGTTACTGACGATCACCGAGTCGGCGGATGAGGCGACCAGGCCGTTCGAGTAGTCGCGGGTGCGAAAGCTGATGCCCTGGATCGAGCCCGGCCGGTCGAACTGGAGGTTGACCGTATTGGTGCCCTGATCGACGACGCTCACCGGCTGGTTAGCCGGCGCGTTGCCGTTCTGATCCACCATGCCGGCAGCCGTGCCGCCGACAGACATCGTGTAGGTCCCCACCGTCACGTTGCGCCACAGCACGCAGCCCGTCGCGTTGGTGGAACCGCTGAACGAATCGGGGCCGGAGCCGGAAAGCGCGACGCCGGAGATCCCGACGTTGCGCGAGTCGGTCACGTTGACGAGCACGGACCCGCTGTTCGGGACGAACGAGCCGCTCGGGGGCGAGACGATCGTCGCCACCTTCACCGGATGAAGCGCCCCCATGCCGGTCCAGCTGACGCTCACCGTGAGCACCATGTAGTCGCGGGAGCCCGATCCGGCGGAGCAGCCATTTGTGGCAGCGGGCTCGTCCTTGAATTGAGAGGTCGAAGTGATCGTGTAACAGGTCTGTCTCGACTGGGCCCCCGATGTTGGACAGCCGGTCGCGACCTGGGTGCCGTCGTCGAGCACCCACCTGGTGGAGTTGAGCGACACCAGGTCGACGATGCGGAGGGAGCGCACCCGCTCGAGCTCCTGCTCAGCAAGCGCGTTCGCCTGCCCGCGGTGACGCTCCTGAGCAGTCGCTCGCGTCGACCCGGTCAGGACCGTGACGACACCGAGGGAAAAGATCAGCAGGACGAGGGCGCTCACGAGCACCTCGACGATGGCGATGCCGGCCTGGTCACGGCCGATCCGTGTCAGCTTGGGTAGTTCCATGGAGGGTCCGGAGCCTCTGCTCTTCCATCGGCGCCCAGCGTGAACCCGCCCATACCCAGGAGTGGGGGAACTGGCCGACCGTATGAGCCTCAGAGGCCCGGCAGGGTGAATCAGCGTCCAGGTAAAGGAAAAGGGCGGGCCCGAAGGCCCGCCCTCCCCTCGCGTGAGGCTCTCTCGAGCTTCACGCAGATCGGCTAGCTGGGTTAGCCCCAGAAGCCGCTGCTCGGACAACCACCTCTGTCGGTCCCGGAAACGGTGCAGGGATACGTCAGGGCGCCCGTGCCGGTCGCCTTGTCGATCGAGAACGTGTTCCCGGTCGATGAGGTGACGGTCACGGTCCAACTGTCGGCGGTCCCGCTCGCGGCACTCAC
This sequence comes from Solirubrobacterales bacterium, assembly GCA_036519915.1. Taxonomy (GTDB): domain Bacteria; phylum Actinomycetota; class Thermoleophilia; order Solirubrobacterales; family 70-9; genus DASUPK01. The sequence continues at coordinate 4,649 of DATDKQ010000228.1, forward strand.
GTACGGCTTCGGGGGGCTGCCGGGCGCCGTCCGGACCGAGGCGTCAATCGCAGCCAGGGTGCCGGGGGCGACAGTCGTGTAGGAACCATTGTTGTCAGTGGCGATGGTCTCCGCCGCGATCTGAGCGGTGTGAGCCATCTCCTTGGAGCTCGAATCGCTGGCCTTGTTCCGCTGATTGAAAAACGTCGGAATCGCAATCGCGGCCAGGATTCCAATGATGAGCATGACGACCAGCAGCTCGATCAGGGTGAAACCCTTCTCGCTGGACATCCGCTCTCGGAGCTTCAACAGCATTTGAACCTCCTTGGTTCAGTTGCTGCCAGAGCCCCGTGCCTCCTGGAAGTCTTTAACCCCGGTGGCAGCCCGGCTGGCTCTGAGATTTCTCTCAGAGCCCCGTTGGCTTTGCGTCCCCGTCTCGCGACGAGTTTGCCTTTTAACACCGAGGCCCTGGCTATTTCCCTTACGCCGCTTGAATCGGCCCCGGGGCACCCGCCTTTAGCAAGTCCCTCAATAGTGCTTAGGAGATTGGCGTCGAACTTGCGTCCATGCCGAGCCCCGGCGCGGTCGCCTCTACCGAATCTTGTCGTAGAGCGAGAAGAGCGGCAGGTACATCGCGATCACGATGAATCCCACCATGCCGCCGACGATCGCGATCATCGCCGGCTCGATCAGGGAGGTAAGCGCCTTCACCTTCGAGTCGACCTCCGTCTCGTAGAAGTCGGCGACCTTGGTGAGCATGTGCTCGAGCTGACCGCTCTCCTCGCCAACCGAGACCATGTGGCCGACCATCGGCGGAAACACCGAGGCCTCCTCGATCGGATGCGCCAGCGTGCCGCCGCTCTGCACCGACGCGTAGACCTCCTCCATCGCCTTCTCCACCTGGTAATTGCCGGCGGTCTGCCCGGTCAGCTTGATCGATTCGAGCAGGGGCACACCCGAGGCAACTGCGCCGGAGAACGTCCGGGACCAACGCGCCACCGACGCCTTCTGGACTATGTCGCCGATGTGGATCGGCAAGCGGAGCTTCACCAGATCCCACTGCGCCCGCCCGCGCTCGGTTTTCTTCCATTGAAAGAAGCCGATCACCAGGGCGATCATGCCGGGGACCCAGATGAACCAGTATCCCTTGAGGAAGTTCGAGAAGTTGATCATGATCTGCGTCAGGGTCGGCAGGGACGCGGACTCACCAGGCTGGTCCGCCACGGCCTCCTTGAACGCCTCCGCGAAGATCGGGACGATGAAGATCACGACGGCGAGCATGATCACCATTGCCGCGGCGAAGACGAAGGCCGGATAGAGCACGGCCGATCGGATCTCGCGCTTCAGCGCATCCAGCTTCTCGAGCTGGAAGGCGATCCGCTCCAGCGCATCGTCGAGCCGCCCCGAGCTCTCACCGGAGCGCACCATCGCGCGGAAGAGCTTGTCGAAGATCTGGGGGCGCCTCCCCATCGCGTCCGCGAGCGAGCTGCCCGCCTCGACGTCGTTGCGCACACCTCCGATCGCGTTTCTGAGCCTCTCGTCCTCCGTCTGGTCCTCCAGCGTGTACAGCGACCGGAGCATCGGCATGCCCGACGCGATCAGGGTGGCGAACTGCCGAGCGAACACGGACAGATCCCGGGTCTTGATCGATCGGAAGCGATCGAAGGCACTCTCGAGCTTGAAGGCCTCGTTCTTCTCGGAGACGTCCAGGACGATCAGCCCGCGCTCGCGAAGCTGCTCGGTGACCTGGGCCTTGGTCTCGGCGTCGACCTCACCTCTGGATGGCACGCCGCCCAGGTCGACCGCACGGAACGCGTAGGTGCTCATCTCAGGCTCCGTTCGTCATCGCCGTCGCCGCGCCGTTGCTGGCCGGCGGCGCCGCCCCGAGCAGGCGCTTGAGCTCCTCGGGCACCGAGGCCCGCTCCAAGGCGAGCTGCTGAGACACCTTGCCGAGGCGGACGAGCTGGGCGAGGTGCGCGTCCATGGTCTGCATCCCGATAGAGCCGGAGGTCTGGATCGCCGAGTAGATCTGGTGCGTCTTGCCCTCCCGGATGAGGTTGCGCACCGCCGGGGTCGGGATCAGCACCTCGCTGGCGACCACGCGGCCCGCTCCGTCGGCCGTCGGCAGCAGCTGCTGCGTGACGACGCCCTGCAGGCCGATGGAGAGCTGCATCCGGACCTGGGCCTGCTGCTCAGCCGGGAAGATGTCGATGATCCGATCGACGGTCTGCGCGGTCGACTGCGTGTGAAGGGTGGCGAAGACGAGGTGGCCGGTCTCAGCCGCGGTCAGCGCGGTGGACATGGTCTCGAGGTCCCTCATCTCGCCGACGAGGATCACGTCCGGGTCCTCGCGGAGCGCCGACTTCAGTGCGCTGGCGAAGTCCACGGCGTCCGCCCCGATTTCACGCTGGTTGACCACGCAGCGCTTGTGGTTGTGGAGGAACTCGATCGGGTCCTCGATCGTGAGCATGTGCTCGTCGCGCTCCTCGTTGATGATGTCCAGCATCGCCGCGAGCGAGGTCGACTTGCCCGAGCCGGTCGGTCCGGTCACGAGCACCAGACCGCGAGGCTTTTTGGTCAGTTCCTCCAAGATCCGGGGCAGTCCCAGCTCGTCCAGCTTCGGGATCTGATGCGGAATGCGGCGGAACGCCGCGCTGATCGACCCTCGCTGGAAGAAGCAGTTGACGCGGAAGCGGGCGACGCCCGGAACGGCGTAGGCGAGGTCGAGCTGCTTGTGAGACTCGAAGCGCTTTCGCTGGTCGTCATTGAGCAGGCTGTAGACAGTGTCGCGCGTCTCCTGCGGCGTCAGCGGCGCGTACTCCTCGAGGGGGACGATCCGGCCGCGCACGCGAATCGCCGGGCAAAAGCCCGGACTGAGATGGACGTCCGAGGCGCTGTCCGCGGCCATTCTCGTGAGCACCTCGGCGAAGTCGTAGTTACGTGTGGGGGCAGCGGCGGCTTCCATGTCCCTTACCAATCGTCCGTTCGCGCTCACCGCTTGACACCCAAAACTGGGGTCGCGGTCGTGCGGTCACGAGGCGACCCGCGCGACCTCCTCGATGCTGGTCAGGCCGGCTCGGACCTTCTCCAGGCCCGACTGACGCAGCGTGAGCATCCCCTCCTGCACTGCCAGAGCGGCGATGTCGGCCTCAGAGACCATGCCCACGACCATCTCCTTGATGCGCTCGCTGAGCACCATGACCGAGTAGATCCCCAGCCGGCCCCGGTACCCGCTGCCGTGGCAGCGCGGGCAGCCGAGCGGCTCATAGGCCTCGAGGTCGGTGCCCACCCGGAACCCGGACTCGTTGAGCGTCGCCTGTGGAATGACGACGCGCCGCTTGCAATGGGCGCAGAGCACGCGGGCCAGCCGCTGGGCCACGACGCATTCAACCGCCGACGAGGTGAGGAAGGACTCGATCCCCATCTCCTGCAGGCGGGTGATCGCCCCGGGCGCGTCGTTCGTGTGCAGCGTCGTGAGCACCATGTGCCCGGTGAGCGCGGCCTCGATCCCGATGCGGGCGGTCTCGCTGTCCCGGACCTCGCCGACCATGATCACGTCCGGGTCCGCCCGCAGCACCGATCGCAGACCCGTGGCGAACGTCAGCCCGGCCTTGCGATGGACGCCGATCTGCTGCACGCCCTGCAGCCTGTACTCGACGGGGTCCTCGATCGTGACGACGTGCTTGTCCACCCCGTTGAGCTCCTGCAGGGCGGCGTAGAGGGTGGTCGACTTGCCGGCCCCGGTGGGACCCGTGACCAGGACGGCTCCATAAGGCTTCCGGAACGAGGTCTCGAAACGCTGACGCTGGTCCCCGACCATGCCGAGGTCGTTGAGCGTCCTGAGCGCATCCGCCTCGTCGAGGATGCGAATCGACGCACCTTCGCCAGTCTGAGTGGGGAGAGTCGTGACTCGCAGGTCCACCCGGCGATCGTCGATCCGGATCCCCACCCGGCCATCCTGCGGAATCCGCTTCTCGGCGATGTCCAGCTCGCTCATGATCTTGATGCGTGAGACCACCCCCGCGACCATCCGCTTCGGGACCCTTGCACTCTCCTGCAGGACTCCGTCGATCCTGAACCGGATGCGCATGTCGCCGTCCTCGGGCTCGAAATGGATGTCGGATGCGCCCTCCGCCACGGCCTGCCCCAGGATGCTGTTGACCAGCTTCATCACCGGGCCGTCCTGAGCCGACGCGCGCAGGTCGGTGATCTCGGCGGGCGCCTCGTCGGATGCCTCTTCCGCCTCTGCCTCGCCCTCCGTGATGGCATCGGAGATGGTGCTCTGCATCGTTCCGATCTTGGTGACCAATGACTCGATGTCGCCGGCGGGAGCCACCGCCACCGCACAGCTCAGGCCAGTTGCCATCTGGACGTCGTCGAGGGCGAGCAGGTTGGTCGGATCGGCCATGACGAGCAAGAGCGTGCCCTGGTCCACGAAGGCGACGGGCAGTGCCTGATGTTGGCGAGCCGACTTCGCGGAGACCAGGTTCGCCGCGCCCATGTCGACGCTGAAGAGCGACAGGTCAACGTAGTCGAGCCCATAGCGCTCCGCAGTGGCTCGCGAGAGCTGTTCCGAGTTGATCGCCCCCTGCTCGAGGAGAACTTCCTCCGGCCGCCTGCCCGCGGTACGCGACGTGGCAATGGCCTGCTCGAGCTGCTCAGGAGTCGCGTAGCCCAGCTCGGCGATCGCGTCTGTGAGGAAGCCGCCGGTGTGCCCGCGGCTCCTCGGCGCGATCAGACCGGGGGTTCCGACGGCCTCTTCTGCGCCCTGGGCAGCAGCCTGGGCGGCCGACGCCCCGGACGCGTCGCCGGGCCCGGGGACCGGACGAAGGTACTCAGGCAGCTCCCGCATGGGGGCAACACCTCACCTGGGGCTGTAGGGCAGGTTGTCCTTGCCGCTGTAGACGGCATCGTGGACGGCCTGCACTACCCCCTGCGCATCGCGGAACCCATAGTCCACCTGCGCCTCGGGGACCGACCCGCTCACCCTCTTCGGCCGGACGACCACCAGGGCGGGCGCCTGGGAGACACCGACGCCCTGAGTGATCCGCGAGTAGCGGGCGACGTGGTTCGCCCGGGTCACGAAGACCGAGACGCCGCGATCGCTGGAGAGGGAGCGCACCGAGTTGTGTACGAGGCGGTCGTCGATTCCCCCCTGCCGGACGACGAGGAGCACCACAGTGTCCCCCCGCTTCCAGGCGGTGACGACCGGCTTGGGGAGCCCGCGACCGGGAACCAGCGCGTCGGGACTTACCGTGCCGGTGGTGGGAGGCGGGGCGGGGGCAGAGCTCGTCGACCCGGACGCCGGTGCCGGCGGAGCCGAGGTCGAAGGCGCCGGCGCCGCCGAGGAGGCTGTGGAGGCGGTCTCCGAAGACCCCTTTCCCTTCATGTTCATCATGAAGAACAGCCCGACGAGAACGGCCAGGCCCCCCAGGACTGCCACCTGCGCGATCGGGTTGTTGTTGATCGCCTGCCTCAACCGAGCTCAGCTCCCACGGGCTCGCCGTCGCTGTTGCCGACGACCTGTTCGATTCCGCTCGCGCGCTGGCCCCCGGCGGCGAGCATCAGCTTGAAGTCGTGCGGGCTCGAAGCCGTCTCCATCGCGACCTCCTCCGAGACGACCCCCTCGGTGACATAGCCGAGCAGCGCCTGGTCGAAGGTCTGCATGCCATAGAAGTCACCCTCCGAGATCACCTCGGTGATCCGCCCGGTCTCCTCAGGGTTCAAGATCAGGTCCTGGATCCGCCCGGTGACGACCATCACCTCGGAGACGGCGACCCGCCCCTCACGGTCGATCCGCGGCACCAGCCGCTGCGAGATCGCGCCCTTCAGGGTCGAGGCGAGCATCACCCGCGCCTGCTGCTGCAGGTGCGGCGGGAAGAAGTCGATGATTCGGTTGATCGTCTCGCTGGCGTCGAGGGTGTGGAGCGTCGACATGACGAGGTGGCCGGTCTCAGCCGCCGACAGGGCGGTGCGCACGGTCTCCTCGTCGCGCATCTCCCCGATCAGGATCACGTCGGGGTCCTGACGCAGAACCCGCCTCATCGCCTGCGGGAAGCTCTTCGTGTCCGAGCCGACCTCGCGCTGGTTGATGATCGAGAGCTTGTCCCGGTGGAGGTACTCGATCGGGTCCTCCATCGTCACGATGTGACGGGCCCGGCTCGAATTGATGTGGTCGATCATCGCCGCGAGGGTCGTCGACTTGCCCGATCCGGTCGTGCCGGTGAGCAGGATGATCCCGCGGGGCTCCTCGGCCAGCCGGCGCACGACCTCGGGCAGGCCGAGGTCATCGATCGTCCGGACCTGGAAGGGGATCGCCCGGAGGGCGATCGAGACGGATCCACGCTGGCGGAAGGCGTTGACACGGAAGCGCGAGACACCTTGCAGCTCGTAGGAGAAGTCGGCCTCGCCGTTCTCCTCGAACTCGGCGAGCAGCTCGGGGCTGACGATCTCTTGCAGCGCGCTCTCGGTATCGCTGGCGGTCAGGGGGTCGGAGCCCTGCAACGCCCAGAGGTCTCCATGCACGCGCGCCACCGGCGGCGAGTCGGCCTTGATGTGGAGGTCGGATCCCTCCCGCTCGACGACGTGCGCGAGCGCCTGATTGATGTCGAAACCCATCCCTCGCCCTATCGGGCGTGGGCGCGTTCAGCTAGATCAGCAAAAGTGGGGTGCTACGGGCGAAGCTCCTCCACGACCTCATAGACCCCTTCGAGCGGGGTGTCGTGAACGTACTTCGCGATGTCCTCCTGGCGCTTGGCCTCGTCCTCGGCCGAACCGCGCACGACGTCGAGCGAGTTCCGGTCGATGTCGAAGATCCCAAACGAGATGACCTCGTTCTCGTCCTTGATGTTCCGCGCGTGGTAGACGACCGAACCCTCAGGCAGCCCCTCGGGCGCTTCGTCGCTGTCTCCCCCCCATGCCTTGCGGAACTCGTCCCACTGATCGCCCTTCAGACGCCGGGCGCTGAAAAAAACCAGCATGCCTTCTCCTCTCCTCGCGTGATCGTGCGCAAGGAGCCTATGCCACGAGGGAAGCCGGCTTAGGCGACTTCGCGGAGCTTCTGAGCCTCAGCCAGCGACTGAAGCTTCTTGAGGCTTTGGTTCTCGATCTGCCGGATTCGCTCGCGGGTGACGTTGAACGTCCGGCCGACCTCGTCCAGGGTCCGCGGGTGCTCGCCCCCGAGCCCGTAGCGGAGCTCGAGCACGCGACGCTCGCGGTAGGAGAGGTTCTCGAGGGCCTCCTTCAGCGCCTCCTTGGTGAGCAGCTCGGCGGCACGCTCGAAGGGGGACTCGGCACGCTCGTCCGCGATGAACTGGCCGAACTCCGACTCCTCCTCGTCGCCGACCGGCTTCTCGAGAGAGACCGGGGCCTGAGCGGAGCGCTTGATGGAGTCGACTTCCTCCGGGTCGATCCCCGTGACCTCGGCGATCTCCTCGGCGGTGGGCTCGCGGCCCAGCTCCGTGACGAGCTTGCGCTCGGCGCGGCCGATCTTGTTCAGCTTCTCGACGACATGGACCGGGATCCGGATGGTGCGCGCCTTGTCGGCGAGCGCCCTGGCGATGGCCTGGCGGATCCACCACGTCGCGTACGTCGAGAACTTGAACCCCTTGCGGTAATCGAACTTCTCCGCCGCGCGAACGAGACCGAGCGTCCCTTCCTGGATCAGGTCCAGGAACGGCAAACCTTGGTTTCGGTAGTTCTTCGCGATGGAGACGACGAGCCGCAGGTTCGACTCGACCATCTTCTGCTTTGCGTCGAGGTCGCCGCGCTCGATGCGCTTGGCGAGATCGACTTCCTCCTGCGCCGTGAGGAGCCGGACCTTGCCGATGTCCTTCAGGAAGAGCTGAAGGCTGTCGGTGGTCATGTCCGGCTTCAGGTCGATCGTGGCCTTGGCCTTGCGGCGGCCCTTGCGATCGACGGCGCGCTCCTCCTGGTTCGCGCGCAGCGCC